>NZ_CAKKMM010000416.1:0-3871 GCF_918698205.1 Microbacterium sp. Bi128
GCCTCGGGGGTGCCCACCGCGGAGTACTTCATCATCTGCGCCATCTGCTGGCCCTGGGGCGAGTCCAGGATCATATCCGCCTCGTCGTCGCTGAACACACGGCCATTGCCGAAGAACAAGGAAACCCTGGCCCGCTTGGTGGCCTGGAACATCGCCTGCGCCTCAGCGGCGGAATCGGCGGCAATGACATTGACTCCGGCGATCACGTGCGGGGCCTCGAGCTGCGCGGAGGGCCGGAATTCGCGGCGGTAGACCGCCACCGCATCCTGCAGCGCGTTGGGCGCGAAGTGCGAGGCGAACGCATAGGGCAGGCCCAGCTGGGCGGCCAGCCTGGCGCCGAACAGGGAGGACCCCAGGATGTACAGCGGCACGTTGGTGCCCTTGCCCGGGGTGGCCTCCACGCCCTGGATGCGGGTGGGGCCGCCCAGGTAGCCCTGGAGCTCCAGGACGTCCTGCGGGAAGCTGTCTGCCGACATCGGATCGCGGCGCAGGGCGCGCATGGTGTTCTGGTCGCTGCCCGGCGCCCGGCCCAGGCCGAGGTCGATCCTGCCCGGGTGCAGGGTCTCAAGCGTGCCGAACTGTTCGGCGATGGTCAGCGGCGAGTGGTTGGGCAGCATCACGCCGCCGGCGCCGAGCCGGATGCTGGAGGTGTGGGCAGCGACGTGGGCGATCAGCACACTCGTGGCGGACGAGGCGATCGCGGACATGTTGTGGTGCTCGGCGTACCAGATCCGCCGGTAACCCCGGTCCTCGGCGAGCTGCGCCATGGCCACGCTGCCGGCGAAGCTTTCGGCCGCCGTCTGGCCCGGGCCGATGGTTGCGAGATCAAGAATGGAAAGCGGAACAGTCACGGAAAAGCCGGCCTTTCGTAGCGGAGCAGTGTGCGGGCCGGAGTTGGGACTGCGGTCCTGGGTGGCACCGGGTTTCCGGCGCGGGCACACTGGGGTCAACGACGGCGGCCCCCGGGATATTTCTGCAGGCGGCTCAGGGGCACGAGTAGTTGTAGTCAAGGCCCCCGGAGATGTACTGCGTCATCGAGACGCGGCTGTTCGGGGTGAGTCCGGGGCGGGCGCAGTTCGCCTTGGCCCCGGCCGCCGATCCAGCTCCAGCGAGCCAGCTCGGCAGACCTGCCAGCGGGCTGGCGAACTTCACGGTTCCGGCGATCTCCCCCCACTGGTAGGCGGTGGAGTAGAGGCCCACGCGGGCGCCGATCTTCTTGAAGTAGGCGGCCATGCCTTCCAGGACGGCGACGTTGGCGGCTTTGTCAGCCTGCCAGGTGTTTTCCGTTTCCACATCCAGCCACCAGAGGTAGGACTGCGGGTTGCTGACCCCGCGGCGCTTGGCGTCGTCGGACGCCTTGGCCCACCCATACATATAGGAGCAGGCTTTGAGCGACCCCAAGGCGCAGTTGCCGTAGGGGTTTGTGACCTTCACCCCGTTGTAGGTGTTCAACGTGGGCCACCAGGACCCCTGCCGGGCGGTGTTGGCCGTGTTGACGTACAGCGCCACCCTCGGCTGCGCCGTCGCTGCCGGGGACTTTGCGGTCTTGGCCCAGGCCAGCTGGCTTGCCAGGCACGGGTTCGTGTTGTTGGCCAGGCCATGGTTGACGCCGACGATCGCGAAGGCCGGCTGCTTTGGGAGGGTCTTCCCGCATTGCGGCCAGGACACATCGATTCCGGGTCCCGAGGTACTGGCCGTAGCGGCCGAAGCGGGGCTTCCGCCCAGCATTACAAGGCCGAGGGTCACGGCAAAGGCCAGCACGATGCGCGGGAACGAGTTGGGCATGCCACAGTCTAAGGCAAAATCGCAGAAACGCTAATCGGTGGCGTAATTCCGCCACGGCGCAGGTTTTGCCGCAGGAATGCCCGGAACGCACGCCTGCAGGCGCCCCCGCATCGACGGGCGGGGACGCCCCGTTAGGGAGCCTTGGAATAGTCAGCAGACTGAGGATGTTCACTTTCCTATGAGCCACGACAATTCACAGCATCCGGAAAAATCCGCCACGATCGCCCTCAAGGATCTGGGAACCGTCCACCGGCTGGGCTTTGGCGCCATGCGGATCGTCGGCGACGGCGTCTGGGGCGAGCCGGCAGACCGCGCCGCCGCGGTCGCCGTCGTGCGCCGCGCCGTGGAGCTCGGCGTCGACTTCATTGACACCGCAGACTCTTACGGCCCCAACATCAGCGAGGAAATCCTCGCCGAGGCGCTGCATCCCTACCGGGACGGCCTCAAGATCGCCACCAAGGTGGGGTTCACCCGCACCGGCCCCAACGTCTGGGTTCCGGTCGGCCGGCCCGAATACCTGCGCCAGCAGACGGAACTGAGCCTGCGCAAACTCAAGGTCGACTCCCTCGACCTACTGCAGCTGCACCGGATCGACCCCAAGGTGGACCGCGACGAGCAGTTCACCGTGCTTCGCGATCTGCAAAAGGAAGGCAAGGTCAAGGCACTCGGCCTCTCCCAGGTCAGCGTCGAGGACCTGGAGGAAGCCGGGAAGTACTTCACCGTCTCCACGGTGCAGAACCGCTACAACCTCACCGACCGCAGCTCCGAGGACGTCCTCGAGTACGCCGAGGAGAACGGCATCGGCTTCATTCCGTGGGCGCCGATCTCCGCTGGCGAGCTGGCCCGGCCGGGCGGACCGCTCGACGAGGCGGCGAAGCGGCTGGGCGCCACGACTTCCCAGGTGGCGCTGGCCTGGCTTCTGCGCCGGTCCCCCGTCATGATGCCGATCCCCGGCACCGGCTCCGTCAAGCACCTTGAAGAGAACCTGGCCGCCGCCGGCGTCGTCCTCGACGACGCCACCTATGCGGAACTCAAAGCGACCCGCTGAACCGCGCCGCTTCCCATATTTCACCTTATCCACCGTCCGCCGGCCCCGCCGGCAGAACAGGAGCAGCACCATGGCTAAAAATATTCTGATGGTTGTCTCGGCAGCAGATTCCCTGACGATGCGCGACGGCAGCGAACACCCCACCGGGTACTGGGCCGAGGAGCTCGTCGTCTCCCACCGGACCCTTCTCGACGCGGGCCACACCGTGCACATCGCCACTCCTGGCGGCAAGAAGCCGACGGTGGATGAGGTGAGCCTCGCGGCCGAGTCCGCCGGTGGGCAGGACCGTGCGGATAGCTTCCGCCGCTACATCGATTCCCTCGACGCCGAACTGTCCAACCCGCTGGTGCTGGCCGACGTCGACGCCTCCGCCTACGACGCCGTCGTGATGCCGGGCGGCCACGGGCCCATGGCCGACCTGTACCAGGATGCCGACCTTGGCCGCCTGCTGACGACCGTCAACACGGCCGGCAAGATCATTGCCCCCTTCTGCCACGGCCCGGCCGGGCTGTTGAGCGCCACGGACGACGACGGCGCGTTCACCTTCGCCGGACGCCGCCTCACCGTCTTCACCAATGAGGAGGAGCTGGGTGGCGGCACGGGACCCAATACACCGTGGTTCGTGGAGGATGTCCTGAAGGAGAAGGGCGCGGTAGTGGAGAACGGCGCGGCCTGGACGTCTCACGTTGTGCGGGACGGAAACCTCATCACCGGGCAGAACCCGCAGTCCAGCGAGGACGTGGCCAAGGAGGTCCTCAAGGCCCTCGCCGAATAAGCCACTCCTAGCCGGGTCCGGGAACCCCGGACCCGGCTAAGCTAACCGCATGGCCATCAAATCCACTGCAGACAAAGTCGCCACGATCGTCCAGGGCTACACTTTGGACGGCCCGACGATCGAGCTCGGCGCGGCGATCGTCGACGGCGAACTCCACAAGGAAGCCTCCGTCCGGCTGCCGCTCGCGATGATGAACCGGCACGGCCTCGTGGCCGGGGCGACAGGCACGGGCAAGACCGTCACGCTGCACATGATGGCCGAAC
>NZ_CAKKMM010000417.1:0-3859 GCF_918698205.1 Microbacterium sp. Bi128
AACAGTTCGTGGTCTGGGCCACCAACGTGCACCCTGAAGGCAGCATCATGCTGTTCCGGATCGCGGCCCTGGTGGGCGTGGTCCTCTGCGTGATCTACGTGCCCAAACTGGCCGAACTGCACGGAGTGAACCCGAACCGGGCCCTGTGGCTGACGGCGGCCAACCCGCTGTTCCTCACCAACTTCATCGCCAGCGTCCACAACGATGCCCTCATGATCGGCCTGGCCCTGGCCGGCCTTTATTACTGCGCCACGCGCCGGGTCATCCTCGGCATCGTGCTGGTCACGCTCTCCATCTCGGTCAAGCCCATCACGGTGGTCTTCCTGCCGTTCATCGGCCTGCTCTGGGCGGGCAAGGGCGCCAGCTGGCCGCGCAAGTTCGTCTTCTGGGCCCTCACGGCCGGCATCAGCCTGGCGTTGCTTTATCTCATGAGCCGGGTCAATGGCTTCGGCTTCGGCTGGATCAACGGGCTGTCCGCCCCGGGCAGCATCTGGATCTGGTACGCGCCTGTTGGCCTGGTGGGCCTGATCGTGGCCTCCATCTCCAACGCCTTCGGGCTCGACGGCTGGGGACTGGCCAAGTGGGCGTTCGACGCCGGCAAGCTGCTCGCCGTCGGCATCGTCGCCTGGCAGATTTTCCGCGGCGACTACGACCGCCTGATGCGCCGGCTCACCCTGGCGTTCGCCGCCGTCGTGCTGCTGTCCCCGATGATCCAGTCCTGGTACATCGTCTGGCTCATCCCGCTCTTCGCCGTCACGGGCATCCGCGACGACTGGCAGGTCAAGGCGCTCTACTTCATCGTGTCCTTCTTCATGGTGTACGCGATCTCGGACCAGCTCGACGTCTTCCCGTACCTGCAGACCGCGGATCTGGGCCTGGCCCTGGCGCTGGCCCGCAACGCCGCGGCGATCATTGCGTTGCTGTTTGCGCTGTACCTGATCTTCCTTGACCCGAAGACCAAGCTGCTGTTCACCAAGTCGGACGAGCCGGTCACCACTCGGCCGATCATCTAGGGCTGGTTCTGGCTAGGCCGCCAAGTTCCTGAGCGCTTCCTTGCGCGAGAGCGGACTGAGCTGGTCCGCATGCCGCCGCACGAATGCTTTCACCCAGGCCGGATCCGTCCTGGCGTACTGGCGCAGCGCCCACCCGATCGCCTTGCGGATGAAGAACTCCCGGTCCTCGAGGTTGGCCTCGATCACAGCGGCCAGGAGCTCCGTGTCCGTGGCGCCCTTCGCCCCCAGCTGTGCGGTGATCGCGGCCCGCCGGACCCAGAAGTCCTCGTCCCGGCTCCAGCGTTCGAGCACCGGCGTCAGTTCTGCCCGGTGGGCCTGCAACAGGGCGCCCAGCCGGTGGGCCACCCCGTCCACCAGGTCCCACCAGGCTCCGGTGCGGATGATTTCCTCATAGAGGGCCAGCATGCTCAGTTCCCCGGCTGCGGGCTTGAGCCCCGTGAGCTCGATCGCGGCGTAGCGTTCCTCACGATGGCCGGCGTTGCGCCACAGCACAAGCACCGCGGACTGCAGTTCCGCCAGGCTGCCCGGCGGGTGGTCCGCGGCCGCGGCCCTGACAATGCTGCGAACCTCGGGAACCCGCACGCCCAGGGATGGCATCTGCGATTTCATGTAGGCCTGTGCCCCCGCGGCGCGGCCAGGATCGGCAGCAGCCTGGAGGCTGCCGCGGATCGCGTCAATGAGTTCCGCGGTGGTCATGAGGCCACTGTAGACACGCCGCGGCGGGCTTTAGAGTTGAAGCCAGCAAGCCGCGGCTCCGCGTCGGAAGGGAAAGCCATGTCCATGATCAAGAGTCCCGAAGAGATCGCACTGATGCGCGAGGCCGGCCGGGTGGTCGCCACCACCCTCGCCCGGGTCCGCGGCGCGGCCGCCGTCGGCGTTTCGCTCAAGGAACTGGACGATGTCGCCGCAGCGTCAATCGCCGATGCGGGAGCCACCCCGGCGTTCCTGAACTACCGGCCGCGGTGGGCGTCAGTGCCGTTCCCGGGGGTCATCTGCACGTCCGTCAACGACGCCGTCGTGCACGGCATCCCCAATGAGTACCGGCTCCAGGACGGGGACCTCCTGAGCGTGGATTGCGGCGCGTTCCTGGCCGGGTGGTGCGGCGATGCGGCAGTCAGCTTCATCGTGGGGACCGTGGACCCGGTGGACCAGGCCCTCATCGACGCCACGGACGCCGCCCTGGCCAGGGGGATCGAAGCGGCAAGGATCGGGAACAAGATGGGGGATCTCGCCTACGCGATCGGCGGGGCAGCGCGCCGGGCAGGCTACGGGCTGCTCGCCGACCACGGCGGCCACGGGATCGGCCGGACCATGCACGCCGAGCCGCACGTGCCCAACGACGGACGTCCCGGTCGCGGCATCAAACTGACCGAGGGCCTGGTCATCGCCATCGAGCCAATGCTGATTCTCGGCCGCAAGGACGACTACTACCATGACGACGACGAATGGACCCTCCGCTCAGCGAACGGCCGCCGCGCCGCGCACAGCGAACACACCGTGGCCATCACCGCCGACGGGCCGGTGATCCTGACCCTGCCCTAGCGCCCGCGGTCCCTGCCGGGCCGGGGCACCGTCAAGCGGACGACGGCGCGTCCCGGCACCGCGCCGCTGACCACTTCGCCGCTGACTACTGTGAAGCCAGCCGCCAAAAAGAGTCCCAGCGTGCCGTGGTAGAGGTCTGCCGGGCCGGCCTTGGGCCGTTGCGCGGGGTCGACCGGATAACCCTCCACCACCGTGGCGCCGTGCGCGGCGGCGTGTTCGACGGCGGCGGCAAGCAACGCCCCCGCCACGCCGGTCCGTCGGTGGCCGGGGGAGACGACAAAGCAACTGACGGACCACACATGGTCCACGCCGGGATCCCGGGCGGCGTCAGGGGCCGACGCCAGCACCTTCGAGCGCAGGATCCTTGGGTAGCACCCGCGGGGCTCGACGGCGCACCAGCCCACCGGATTACCGTCGCGGAAGGCCAGGACCCCGGGCGCCGGCTGGGCGCCGTCGAACTTGTCCCGCAACTGATTCTTCCGCTCCTCCGGGGTGGACGCGGACCACTGCGGGCCGGTCAAGGCAAAGAACCGGCACCAGCATCGTGAGGGCTCGCCGCGGACGCCAAAGAGACGCTCGACGTCGGGCCAGTCCGCCGCGGCGGGGGTGAAGGCTGCCTGGGCCCGGGGTTCTGCGTCGCGCATGGAAAGAGGGTAGCGCCTGGCGGTTTCCGCGTCAGCGCGTGTGCGTGCCCGGGCTGGCCTGGCGGCGGACGCGGTGCGCGGCGAGCCGGAGCTGGATGATGCGGGCGGCTCCAGCGATGGCGACCAGAACGCCGCCGCCGACGGCCGCGATGAACAAGGCGATGCCCAGCGGGACCGAGCCTTCGAGGCCAAAGAACTTCACCTGCACGTACTCCTGATTCTGCAGGATGAAAGCGATCAGCAGGATCAGCACCACGAGCGCGCAGGCTACCGCGGCCCAGACCATTCCCGCACGGGTGACCTGGCGCGTGTCCGGCGCGGGCGCCGGCGCGGGAGCCTGAGCCGTGGGTTCCTCGGGGCGGGAGGTTTCGGCGCGCCCCGCCGTCGTGGCGTCCACATCGGTGCCGGTTGCGGCCACATCGGTGCTGAGGCCTTGCTCGGCGGACGCGGGCGTGGCGTCAGCGGACCCCGCGTGCGGGGAGGTGGGGGCGTCGTCTGGATTGGTGGGGTCGAATCTGCGGGGTGTCTCGGTCATGGCGGCCGTACCTTTCGATTGCGGGCAGGGCGCACAGGCTATCCCTGCCGGCCTGCCAGTCCACTCAATACTAAGCGTGCTGAGGGCTGTCGGGGCTCAGGGCAGTGGGCGGCACGGTCCGGCGA
>NZ_CAKKMM010000418.1:0-3851 GCF_918698205.1 Microbacterium sp. Bi128
GTGATGTTGCCGGCGTGCAGTTCGGGCCGGTGCGCGAGCTGTTCCTCAATGGATTCGTCGGTCTCGCTGAGCCAGTCCGTGGCGAAGACGACGTTGAGCGTGGTGACGATCGGTCCACGCAGGCAGGCCATCAGCTCGACCCATTCGCGGCCGATCTTGCGGTGCTTGGGGTTGTTGTAGGAGGGCTCGATCAGGTTCTGCGATCCGGTGAAGGCGATCTCGCCGTCGATCACCATGATCTTGCGGTGGTTGCGCAGGTCCGGTCGGCGCCACTGCCCCTGCAGCGGGTTGAGCGGCAGCATGGGCCGCCAGCGGATCTTGCTGGCCTTGAGCCGGGCGATCAGCTTGCGATAGCCCTTGATGCGAAGCGTGCCAAGGTGATCGAACAGGACACGGACCTCGACGCCGCGCTCGGCGGCCTCTTCCAGCGCGGTCAGCAGATCGTCCGTGACGTGGTCCGAGCTCATGATGTAGAACTCGGCGTTGACGAAGGACTTTGCGCCGCGGACCGCCGCGGCCATCGCCTTGATGGAGTCGGGGTAGCCGGGCAGCAGCTCCACTTGGTTACCGTCCACCATCGGCAGCGAGCCCAGCGTCTTGTTCAGTTCCGCGGCGGAAGCCACCCATTCGGGTCCGGCGTAGCGGCTTTCCAGCATCGCCAGTTCCGAGGTCCCGGCGCGCACTCGGGTATTGACCGCGTCCTGCTGCGCGCGGCGCTTGCGGGAGAGCCGGAAGTTGCCGAACAGCAGGAACAGGAGCAGGCCGATGGTCGGCACGATGAAGATGCCCAGCAGCCACGCCATCGCGGTGGTGGGCCGCCGGTTTCCGGGGATGATGCCCAGTGCCAGCACTCGGATGGCGAAGTCGATCACCGTCAAAATCAGAATCGCCCAGGACGGTAAAGTCTCCGCCAGCGGAAATGGCCACAGCACAGGCGAACCCCTCAACGTACAAGCCACGCGGAACAGTTCCGAACGGGCAGTGACCAAATCCTATCCCGGGACCACCGAGACTAAGCTTTAGCCATGACCACTCCTGCCCCTGTTCCCGCGCCCGCGACCGTTCTGGTCTTCCTCGACCCGGCGTTCGACGGCGGCCGCGTTGCCGACGCGTCGCAGCCGCAGCTGATGGCCACGGACCTGGGCGCCACCCGCGGCGACGGTGTTTTCGAATCCCTCCTGGCCGTCGGCGGCCGGCCCCGCAAGATCCAGGCACACCTGACCCGGCTGGCCGGCTCTGCCCGGCTTCTGGAGCTGGACATCCCCGCCGAGGATGCATGGCGACGGGCGGTGGAAACCGCCATCTGCGAGTTCCGCGGGCAGGAACCCGCCGCGGCTGCACCGGGCGGCGCGGCGCAGGACGAGGTGGTGGTGAAGCTGATTGTCACCCGCGGGCCGGAGGGCGCGGCTGCCCCCACGTGCTGGGTCCAGGCCTCCGCCCCGGCCGCCGCGGGACGGCGGCAGCGCGAGACCGGGATCGACGTCATCCTGCTCGACCGCGGCTACGACAGTGAAGTCGGCGAGCGCGCCCCGTGGCTCCTGCTCGGCGCCAAGACCCTTTCCTACGCCGTGAACATGGCGGCGCTGCGCTACGCCCACCGGCAGGGCGCCGACGACGTCATCTTCACGTCCGCGGACGGCCGGGTGCTGGAAGGTCCGACGTCGACCGTTCTGCTGGCCCACCTGGAAACCTCGGACGACGGCGCCGGCGGCGTCCGCACCATCCGGCGGCTCATCACGCCCCAGCTGGACAGCGGCATCCTGCCCGGCACGTCACAGGGCGCCCTGTTCACCGCCGCCAAGGCCGCCGGCTGGGAGCTGGGTTACGGCCCGCTGGAGCCGAAGGACCTGCTGGACGCCGACGCGGTCTGGCTGATCTCCAGCATCCGGCTGCTGGCCCCGGTGAACCACATCGACGGGCAGGAAATCGGCACCCCGGAACTCCGGCGCCAGCTCACGGCCGAACTCAACGCCCTCTTCGCGACCATCGAATAGCAACGCGGGGTCAGTTACGGCCCATCCCATGTCCCCGGATGGGCCGTAAGTGACCCCGCGTTGGTGTTGCGCTCACCCCAGGGCGTCCGCGGGCACTGCCGGGCACAGGCGGAACGAGGCCGGGTTGAACGCCGGGAGCATGAACGTTGCGAGCACGGCGTCGAGCATTTCCGGGGCCCAGGTGCTGTTCTCCCCCAGGGTCGCGCAGACACCCAGCACCACGGGCGTTCCGTCGGTGCGGCGGCGGATCTGGACCTGGACCGGCCCGGTCAGCCCGAGCGTGCGGACGGCGGCCAGGCCCAGCTTGCGCACATCCCCGGCCTGGTTCGCCGGCACCCTGCGGCTGACCTCGTCGCTGCCGGCGCGTCCATACGGAGTCCTGGTCTTCTCGAGGACCACCGCCACCGGCGCCATCGCGTTGCGTGCCGGGGTGCCGAACACCAGGCACACATAGTCGGCGCCCGGGATAAATTCCTGGACCAGTTGCCCCGCCGGCATGTTCTTCCAGCTAACGGAGTCGGTTCCGGCCAGCAGGTGGATCCCATGGGAGCCTTTGAAGACCCGCGGCTTGACCACCACGGGGCCGCTGAGGCCGGCGAGGGAAGCCGGCGCGGCGGCGAGGTCGCCCGGAACCGCGAACCGGGGCACCGGGATGCCGGCGGCTTGCAGCGCCCAGGTGGTGAATAGGTGGTCGTTGGCGAGGGCCACCGCGGCGGGGTCGGCCACGATGATCCGCACGTCCTGGGCGAATCCGGCGCGGGCCGCGGCCAGGACCGGGAGTTCCACGGTGAGGGTCGGAATGATGACGTTGATGGCTTCGCGGTCCACCACCCGGCGCAGGTCCAGGACCATGTCCGGGTTCGTCGCCGGCAGGAGCCTGACCGCGGCGGCGGGAGCCTCCCCGGCCTGGCGGGTGTCGGCACGGGCGTCGGAGCCGAGGTACGGGAGGCCCCGGGCTTCGAGCTGGGCCGCGACGGCCCGTCCGGCGGCGCTTGTAATCCCGGTAACGAGTATGCGCGGGCCCACGATTGCTCCATTCCGCCGTCACCGGCCGGACCGCGGCTGCGGCTCCGACCGTTCCAGCCACCGATTCCCAGACAGCTTGTTGATGGACAGACGAGTCGATTCCGGGACTGCTTGATTCACACATTGCTCGAATCACCTGCAGCTCCGGCCGACTCGTCGGACCTAATCCCCCCAGTAAACGGCGAAACGTCCCGGCAGACACGAGTGGGCTGTACCCGAAACTGGAGGCCGCCACTACTCGCCCGGGCCGCGGTCCGGTTACGGAACATGACGACGGCGGCGGTGCGGGCCGGCGTCGCAGGTGTTACGTTTTTGGGGAGTAATGAGAACCGGTGCCAAGCCCTGACTGGCCGGTCGGCAACCCTCCCTTTCGCGGCGGGGTGCCTCAGGTGAATACTCGGCAATCGAGAATTCGAGCTGCAAGCGTGAAAGAGGAGATCCGTCGTGACCGACACGTCAATACCCACAACAGCCGCACCCGGCACAGCACCCGGTACCGCACCCGGGGGCGAGGAGAGGCTGGCCTACCGCCTGTTCACCGGGGCGGATGACCGCGCCTTTTGCGAGCGGGTGTCAGCCGCCCTGGCCGAGGGCTACGTGCTGCATGGAAGCCCCGCCGCCAGCTTCAACGGAAGCACCGTGATCGTGGCGCAGGCGCTGGTCCTGCCGGCCGCGATTGCCAGTGCGGACGCCGCCGTGGCCAATGCGGTTGATGAGCTCGACGCCGACGAATTTGGCGCCGACGGGGCCTTCGCGGGCCACGCATGAGCTACGCCGGAGACCTCAGCCCGCAGGAGGCGTGGGCCAAGCTGGAGGCCGGAGCCATCCTGG
>NZ_CAKKMM010000419.1:0-3841 GCF_918698205.1 Microbacterium sp. Bi128
GTGCTGACCAATACCCACGTGGTGACGCTCGACGGCAAGGCCGCGAACGCCACCATGGAGGTCCGGACGAGCGACGGCAAGGTCTACTCCGCGAAGATCGTCGGTACCGACCCGCTTTCCGACCTCGCCGTGATCAAGATCGACAACCCCTCGGGACTGGTCCCGGCAACTCTCGGTGACTCGGGCAAGCTGAACGTCGGTGACACCGCCGTCGCCATTGGATCGCCGCTGGGACTTACCGGCACAGTCACGGACGGCATCGTCTCAACCCTGAACCGGACCATCAGCGTGGCATCCTCGGCTGCGCCGAAGGGCGGTGCGGACAACTCCCAGGGCGGTGACCAGGGCTTCCAGTTCGCGCCCCCCGGCGGCGGCGAGACTCCGAGCACCGCGGATCAGGGATCCATCTCGATCAACGTCATCCAGACGGACGCGGCCATCAACCCGGGTAACTCCGGCGGCGCGCTGGTGAACACCAAGGGCGAAATCATTGGCGTCAACGTCGCGATCGCCTCCGCCGGCGGCGACGCGGCCAGCGGAAGCAGCAGCGGCAACATCGGCGTGGGCTTCAGCATCCCCATCAACAACGCCAAGCGCGTGGCCCAGGAGATCATCAGCGCCGGCAAAGCCACCCACGGGCAGTTCGGGGTCAGCGTGAAGCCCAAGGCCGCAGGCTCGTCCTCCTCCGGGTTCTCGGTGGGCGCGGAGGTCGCGACCGTCGAGTCCGGCTCGGCCGCAGACAAGGCCGGCATCAAGGTCGGCGACGTCGTGACGAAGTTCCAGAACCTGACAATCAGCGATCCCAACCAGCTCACCGCGGCGGTGCGGGAACAGGCCGCCGGGGCCACGGTCAAGGTGACGGTGCTGCGCGGCGGCCAGCTCAAGGACGTCGACGTGACGCTCGGCGCTGCAGCAGAGCAGTAGAGCTGAGCGAAAGCAAACAGCGCAGCTGTAAATCAAGGCAGCAGCAAACAGGCCGGGCGGCACCGAAAAGGTGCGGCCCGGCCTTTGCCGTCCCGGGCCAGTTCACTGACACAGACCTTAACCCTGGCCGCGCTGCCCGGCGGCTATATGGTTAGCTAGGAACAGCCCGGCTGCCGGGCATTCCGTGGCCATGACCCCGTCAGGGGCGGCTGTCCACCCGCATGGAAGGCTGCTGTAGACACAGTGGAAGAAACTCTGAAAATCATTGTGCTGGTCAAGCACGTCCCGGATGCGCAGTTCGACCGCCACCTCACAGGTGAGGCCAACACGGTGGACCGCTCCGAAAGCATCCTGTCCGAACTGGATGAATACGCCCTGGAAGCTGCGCTGCAGCTGACCGAGGCCCGCGGCGGAGAAGCGGCCGGCAACAAGGTCATTGCGCTGAGCATGGGCCCGGCCGGGGCAGTCAATGCGGTGAAGAAGTCCCTCCAGATCGGCGCCACGGAAGGCGTGCACCTCAGCGATGAGGCCCTGGCCGGTTCGGATGCCGCGGCCACGTCGCTGGCGCTGGCCGCCGCGATCCGCCACCTGGGCGCGGATGTCCCCGCGGACCTCATCCTCACCGGAATGGCCTCCACGGACGGCGAGACCTCGCTGGTCCCGGCACAGCTCGCTGAGCGGCTGGGCCTCCCGCAGGTAACCTTCGCCGCGTCCCTCGAGCTCGACGCCGGCAAGCTCACCGCCCGCCGCGACGGCGACACCCACGCGGACACCATCGAGGCCACACTCCCGGCCGTCGTTTCCGTCACCGACCAGATCAATGATCCGCGGTACCCGAACTTCAAGGGCATCATGGCGGCGAAGAAGAAAACCATCACCACCTTGAGCCTTGCCGACATCGGCGTGGACGCCGCCCAGGTGGGCCAGGCCGGTTCCTGGACCGCCGTCGAGACCGCAGAGGCCCGCCCGCCGCGGACGGCCGGCACCATCATTACCGACGAAGGCGACGCCGGCATCCAGCTGGTCGAGTTCCTGGCCGCCCAGAAGCTGCTCTAAAGGGGATTATCCGAACATGGCAAAAGTACTCGTTTTCATCGACAACCCCGGTGCGGCGCTGAAGAAGTCGAGCCTGGAACTGCTCACCATCGCCCGGTCCCTGGGCGAGACCGTCGCCGCCGTCAACGGCGAACTGCACGACGACGCCGCCTCGACCCTGGCCGCGTACGGCGCCCAGGCACTGTACCGCCCGTCCGCCACGGACCTCGACGACTACCTCGTCGGACCCAAGGCGGCATTCCTGGCCGCGGCCGCCGCCGCCGCCGGTGCGGGCGTGGTCCTGGCCGAGAACTCGGCCGAGGGCAAGGAAATCGCCGCCCGGCTCGGCATCAGGCTCGGCGCCGGCGTCATCACCGACGTCGTGGCCGTGGATCCCGACGGAACGGCGCACAAGTCGGTCCTGGCCGGGTCCTACACCAGCGCCGCGAAGGCGGTGACACCCGTTTCCGTGCTGACCGTGAAGCCCAACAGCATCACGCCCGAGCCCGCGGTCACCGGCACGGCGCCGGAGAGCATCACTGTCCAGGTTCCTGACGTGACCGCGGCTGCCGCACGGGTTACGGCGCGCACCGACAAGCCTGCCAGCGGACGCCCCGATCTGTCCGAGGCGCGGATCGTCGTGGCCGGCGGCCGTGGCGTGGACGGCAACTTTGGTCCGCTGGAGGAACTCGCCGACGCCCTCGGCGCAGCCATCGGAGCCTCGCGGGCGGCCACGGACGCCGGCTGGATCGGCCACGACGCGCAGATCGGCCAGACCGGCAAGACCGTCGCACCGCAGCTCTACATCTCCGCGGGCATTTCCGGAGCCATCCAGCAGAAGGCAGGCATGCAGACCGCGAAGGTGATCGTGGCCGTGAACAAGGACGCCGAATCGCCGGTTTTCGAGATCGCGGACTTCGGCATTGTGGGCGACCTCTTCCAGGTCCTGCTGCAGGCCACCGCCGAAATCAAGAAGCGCAGAGGCTGACCGCATGAGCACCACCGCCGTCCCGGCACAAAGCCCGTTCGACCCGGAGACCACCCGGATTGAGCGGGTGCTTTGTTTCACGGCCCACCCGGACGACATCGATTTCGGCGCAGCCGGCACGGTTGCAGCCTGGACCGCCGCCGGAGTCCAGGTCAGCTACTGCATCATGACCGACGGCGACGCCGGCGGCTTTGATCCGGAGCAGCGCGAGGAAATTGTGCGGCTGCGCGTTGCGGAGCAGGAGCGCGCCGCCGCCCTGGTCGGCGTCACAGACATCCATTACCTGCACCAGCGTGACGGCTACCTCGAACCCTCGCATGAGGTGATGCGCGAGGTGGTGCGCCTGATCCGGCAGCTCCGGCCCGACGTCGTGCTCTCCATGCATCCGGAACGCAACTGGAACCGGATACAGAAGAGCCATCCGGATCATCTCGCCGTGGGGGAGGCGGTGACCCGCGCCGTGTACCCCGCGCTGGAAAACCCGTTCGCATACCCGGAACTGGCCGAGTCCGGGCTGGAGGCCTACAAATTGCCCTGGCTGTGGCTCTTCGCCGGGCCGGAAGAGCGCGAAAACCACTTCGTGGACGTCACCGGGCATGTGGAGAGCAAGCTGGCCGCCATCCACATCCACGTCAGCCAGCACCCCGACGTCGACGCCATGGAGCGCACGGTCCGCGGCCTCATGCTCGGCACCGGGGCCCGCGCCGGACTTCCCGCCGGGCGCAGCGCCGAGGCGTTCCATGTCGTAACAGTCAACGGCCAGGGGACCATCGCCGGTTTCTAGTGTTGCTGCAGCACAACCTCTGCCATATGCTGGCCTCTGTTTAAATCATATTTATTGATGGAAGGCAGACTTTGATGGCGAAGACTGCGCAACACCCCGTTCTTGTGATC
>NZ_CAKKMM010000420.1:0-3839 GCF_918698205.1 Microbacterium sp. Bi128
ACCCAGACATGCCGTCTCAACCTCGACGCGGCGAGGTGCGAACTCCGGGAAAACATCCACCGAAGCGCTGCTGAGTTGCGCGCCGCCCACGATCATGAGGGCGGCCGCCATCGCAATGATGATCGACCGGAACCTCAGGCTTGCAGCGACAATCCGGCGCATGTCAGTGCGCCGTATCGAATTCAGCGCCGAAGAGTTCAGCCGCGCCGACGGTTACGATTGCGGTGCCGACCGCGGGGCCGGCCGAGGCCGTGACCACTCCGTCCTCTACCTTGGCTACCGTGACCGACTGCCGCTGGTAGACCCGCGGGGCCGGGTTGGTGTACACCCAGGTTTTTCCGCTGGCGTCGTAGAGCAGGGCTGAGTAGGGCACGACGACGTCCTTACCCTTTCCGGCCTTGACGGTGTCGGTCTTCAGGTCGAGGCGTTCGATTCCCTTCTCCGTCAACGTCAGTTTCGCGATGCCTGTTGCGGCATTCTTCTCCACCTTGGCGGGTTCGTTGGCCGAGACGGCGGCGGGGGCCGCCGCCGTCGTCTGGGCACATGCGGGCAACGCGAACAAAAGTGCTGCGCATACAGCGGCCGCCAGGGGCAGGCGCCGCGAGGGCTGTTGGCTGGTCATTTTGCTTCCACCTTTTCCTGCGTAACGGGCTGGACGGGAACTTCGGCCTCGTACACTTCGGCCCACTCTTCCGGGGCGGAACCGGGCCCGAACCAGAGTGCGAGCAGGGGGAGTACGAAGATCCCGATGAGAGTTGTCGTGATGAGTCCGCAGACGATGATCAGGGCCATCGGGCCCAGGAAGGACCCGCCGACGGCGCCGCCGAAGAGTCCCGGCGGGATCAGGATCGCCACCGTGATCAGGGCTGCCTTCAGAATGGGCGAGACCCGGTCCCGGGCCGCCATCATGATGACCTTGTCAGGGGACTCGTGCGGGGTGGCCCGCCACAGCTCATCCGTCCGGGCGGAGAGCAGCGCCGCGTTGCGGGCTGCAACGGCCAGCACCGCGGCAAAGGCCGTGAGTGCCAGCACAGTGATGGCGCCTCCCGCGATCCACGCTGCCACGGCGGCCCCGGCCAGCGCGGCCGGCAGGGACAGGAAGATGGCAAGCGCCAGCTTCCAGCTCCGCACCGCTGTCTGGAGAAGGAGCAGGATTCCCAGAAGGGCAGCCGCGCCGATCCACAGAACCATGGCGTCCCCGGCGAGCTGTTCACTGTACTTCGTGGGGATTTCGGCGTGGTATTCCAGCGGGAACTGGATCTGCTCGATCGCCGCGTTGATGTCGCGCTGGATATCCGCGAGCGGACGTCCGCTGACCTCGGCCACCACATCGATCCGGCGTGAGGTGTCATCGTGCAGAATCACGACTTCATTGGGAACGAGCCGGATGTCGGCGATTTGGCCCAGCTGGACCTGGCCGCCACTTGGCGTGTCCAGCAGGAGCTCACGGATGCTGGTCAGGTCATCCCGGACGTCCACCGCGCCGCGCACCACCACTTCAAAGACCTTCTGCTGTTCGAAGAGGTTGCCGACGACGATGCCTTGCATCAGGGCGGCGGCGGCGCGGCGTGCGTCGCCGGGTTTGATGCCGACCTTCTGCGCCGCCTCGAGGTTGACCTCGACTTCGACGATGGGCGTCATGGCGCTGGCGTTGATCGTCGGGTTCTTCACGCCGTCGACCTTTTCGATGGCCTTGCGGACCTCTTCTGCCTTCTCTCGCAGGACGGGCAAGTCTGTTCCGTAGACGCGGACAGCGAATCCGGGATCCATGCTGCTGCGCTCCTGGCCGATCTGCTGCTGGGAGTAGTTCACCACGTTGTGGGCGATGCCGGGGTAGCCCTGGACGACGTCACGGACCGCCTGCTCCGTTTCGCTGAAGTCGGCATCCGGTGTGATGGACACCCAGAGTTCCGCGGAACTGTTCCCGACAACCTGGTCGGAGGAAATGGCGCGGCCGATGTGGCCGCCAACTCCCGAGACACCAGGCAGGGTCCGCAGTTCGTCGGACGCCTTGGACGCCACCCGACGCACCTCGTCGTTGGACGTGCCTGCCATCGAGTCCCACTGCACCAGGAGTGTCCGGTCCGGAATCGTCGGCACGACCGCCCGGTTCCCGACCAGCTGCGATGCCGCGGCGAGCCCCAGCAGTCCAACGACGGCGACAGCGACAATGCCGAGGGCACGGCGGGAACGTGCTCCCTCGAGTGCCCTGTCGTACGTGGACCTGGCCCGGACAACACCGAGCGAGTCCGCCCGCCGGGCTTTCTCACCGGGAAGCAGGAGATATGCCAGGACCGGTGTCACGGACAAACCCACCAGCATTGACACGGCAAGCGCCAACGCCAGGGACCAGAAGAGGGGCTGGAAGAACGCACCGCCGACTCCCGTGACGAACAGCGTCGGTACGAGCGCGAGGGCCATGATGAGCGACCCGTGGAACAGCGGTGTGCGGACGCTGCGGACAAGCTGGACCATGCGGAACCTGATGGTGGCATCTGTCTCGGTCCCGGTGGTCCGCAACGGCCGGCGCCGCTGCGCCTGGACATCCTCCACGATGTCTCCGACAATCACAGAGACGCCCAGCAAGATGCCGGCGAGGATCGAGATATTCAGTGTGGAGTCGAGCAAGTAGAGCACCACTCCCGCCGCCATGACGGTGGTGCTGATCGCCACGAGGGCGATCACGGCCACCCGCCAGGAGCGGAACAGGGCCCAGAAGAGCAGCACGGCGATCAGGAGGCTCACGAGCAGCGCCAGGCCGAGTCCGTCCACGGCATCCTGCAGGAAGGAGGCGGGCCGGAAGACGGACGTATCCATCTGGATTCCGGAAAGCCCGGGCTGCATGTCGTTCAGCGCAGCCTCGAGGTCCTTGGTGACCTGCAGCGTGCTGGCTCCGGGGAACTTCTCCACGACCAGCAGGAGGCCCGCATCCTGGCCGACGACGGCATCGCCGATCAGCGGCTGGTGGTCCTCCTTCACCTGGGCAATGTCACCCAGGAGCATGGGAGATCCGGCGTCTTCGACACTGACCTTGGCCAGGTCCTCCGGTGTTCGGATGGGCAGCACGTGCTGGATGCCCAGGCGTTGGCTCGGCGACTCCACGAACCCGCCCGTGCCGGGGGTGGACGCCTCAAGGAAGCTCAGCGGCGACACCCAGACTGCGTTGCCGGTGGTCTTGATGACCTGTTCGAGCGTGATGCCCTTGTCACGCAGCTGCGTGGGGGTCACCTCTACTTGGAGCTGGCCTGGGTCATGCGTTCGGCCACGAGCTGGCGCGCGCGCAGAAGGTCGGTGCCCGGCTCGAACACGAGCTCGATCGAGGACAGGCCGGGAACTGATTTGGACCGGATTTCATCGAGCCACGCCACCCCGTTAAGGAGGTCGGCTTCCATCGGGGCAGTGATGAGCTGTTCAACTTCGGCAGCTGAGAGGCCCAGGGCCTCGGTCTGGATCTCGACGTGGGCCGGGGCGAACTCGGGCATGCTGTCGATGGCGACGTGGGGGACGTTCACTACCCCGAAGGCAATGAGTCCGGCCGCCATGGCGAGAACCAGGATGCGGAACTGCATACTGAAACGGGTGATCCAGCCGAACATGGCTAGCCCTGTTCCAGGGAGCCGGCGTCGCAGGTGCGGCCGGCGGGGGATTTCGGCAAATGCACGGAAGAATTGCGCAATTGATACATGACAGGCTCCTCAACCCGAGACCATTTGCGACTCCCCCCGAGAGATCCCATTTCTTGCTGATCTTTATCGAATAGTGTTCCCATTTGAATCGTTTGGCAAGATCAAAATTTTAGGCCTGCTTCACGGTTTTTCACGGGTTTCTCCCAGCTTGGA
>NZ_CAKKMM010000421.1:0-3832 GCF_918698205.1 Microbacterium sp. Bi128
CTTCCACATCGACCTCAACGGCCAGCGCAGCATCAAGTTCGACCAGGACCTGGTGTTCGGCCACGGCGACCTGCAGAACGCGTTCTCCCTCGTGGACCTGCTCGAAAACGGCGGCCCCGACGGCGGACCGGCCTACGACGGCCCGCGCCACTTCGACTACAAGCCCAGCCGCACCGAGGACATCGACGGCGTATGGGACTCCGCGGCCGCCAACATGCAGACCTACCTGCTGCTCAAGGAACGCGCCAAGGCCTTCCGCGCCGACCCCGAGGTCCAGGCCGCGCTGCAGTCCTCCCGCGTGGCGGAAATCAACGAACCCACCCTCAACCCGGGCGAAGGCTACGAACAGCTCCGCGCGGACCGCGCCTCCTACGAGGACTTCGACGCCGACGCCTACTTCGGCGGCAAGGGCTTCGGTTTCGTGAAGCTGCAGCAGCTCTTCATCGAGCACCTGCTCGGCGCCCGCTAAGACCGTGACGGCTGCTTCCATGAACCTTGTTGCCGGTGTGGACTCCTCCACCCAAAGCTGCAAAGTGGTGATCCTCGACGCCGGCACCGGCACGCTGGTCCGCGAGGGCAGGGCCGCCCACCCGGACGGAACGGAAGTCCACCCGGATCACTGGTGGCGGGCCTTGTCAGCGGCGTTCGACGACGCCGGCGGGCTGGCGGACGTCAGTGCGCTCTCGGTGGGGGGCCAGCAGCACGGCATGGTGCTGCTGGACCACGACGGCAACGTGGTGCGCCCGGCGCTGCTGTGGAACGACACCCGATCGGCGTCGGCAGCGGCCGCTCTCACCGACGAAGTGGGGGCGGACGACTTTGCCCGCAGGACCGGGCTGGTCCCGGTGGCCTCCTTCACCATCACCAAGATCCGCTGGGTCCGGGACCACGAACCGGACCTGGCGGACCGGGTGGCGGCTGTTGCGCTGCCCCACGACTGGCTGACCTGGCGGCTCCGCGGTTACGGCCCGGCAGCAACCAGCCCGCTGGGCCCGGACCTGGACCAGCTCACCACTGACCGCTCCGATGCCAGCGGCACCGGATACTGGAGCCCTTCGGCCGGCGAATACGATGTGGAGCTGTTCAAACTGGCCTTCGGCCGGGACGCCAGGGAAGCCGGCGGGGGTGCCGGGCACCGGGATCCAGGCACCGTGGTTCTGCCGCGGGTGCTGGGCCCCGGCGGCTCCGCCGGGGCGGTTCACCCCGGCTGCTTCGGCTCCGCGACTCAGTTGCCCGGCCAGTCCGGATCAAGCCAGGCCCGACCCGGGCACCGCATTCTCCTCGGTGCCGGCGCCGGAGACAATGCGGCCGCCGCCTTGGGACTGGGGGCGCAACCCGGAGACGTGGTGGTGTCCGTGGGCACCAGCGGCACGGTGTTTTCGGTGGCGTCCCGTGCCGTCGCCGATCCCAGCGGAACGGTGGCGGGCTTCGCGGACGCCAGCGGAGAATACCTGCCCATCGCCGTCACGCTCAATGCCGCGCGCGTGCTCGGCTCCGTGGCAGGCATCCTGGGCGTGGACTTCGACGAACTTGCGCGACTTGCCCTGGGCGCCGAACCCGGCGCCGGCGGCGTGGTGCTAGTGCCCTACTTCGAAGGTGAGCGCACGCCCAACCTGCCCCACGCCAAGGCCAGCTTCCACGGGCTCAGCATTGCCTCCAGCACCAGGAGCAATCTGGCCCGGGCCGCCATCGAAGGCATGCTCTGCGGACTGTCCGGCGGCCTGGATGCCCTCCGCGCCCAAGGAGGCCCCGCAACACGGCTCCTGCTGATCGGCGGCGCCGTGCAGAACCCCGCGGTGCAGTCCATCGCAGCCCAGGTCTTCGACCTGCCGGTCGTGGTCCCGAGCCCGGGGGAGTACGTGGCCCGGGGTGCTGCCGTCCAGGCAGTCTGGGCCTCCATCGGCAACCGGCCGGATTGGCCGGTCGCGGTGGACGCCGCACCCGCCCCGGACTTCCACCCGGCCATCAGGCAAAACTACCTGCGGGCGAGCAGTCGCGTTGACCCCGGCAACTGAGCCGGAGTTCGTGAATGCCCTTGCTTCAACGCGGCAACGAAATGCCGGCTGACCGCTGAGAATACGGTGGTCCTCGTCGGATGAGCCAGCCACCACAACACCGCCGCCCGACCCCGCCAGCCCTAACAGGTTCCTATCGGTCCTTGATCCCTGTCATCGCCATTACGGGGCGGGCTGCTCGGCCGATCCCGAATCCGAGGACACCTCGGGCTGCGGGGTCTGTTCGGTTGCGGGGGCAGGCTCCGGGCTCTGGCCGGTTTCGGGGGCGACGTCCGCCGGCGTGGTGTCGCTTGGTGCGCCGGCTCCTGGCACTGCGGTTCCGGCCGAGCCGCTGTCCGCGCCACTGGGGCTACCCTCCGTGGTCAGGCCATCTGTCTTGGTGGCACCTTGCTCGACTTGCCCGGGCACTTGCGCGACTTGCCTAGGTCCTTCCTTCACGTCCTTGGTCGATGCGTCCGTTTTGTCCGGGACAGTCGGAGTGCCACCCAGGGCCGTGCCCAGCGTCGTCGTGGGGCCAGCCGCACCGTCGATGCTCGACGCCGACGAGACCAGGCTGGAGATGGGCTTGTTGGTTCCGAATTCGACTGCAGTGACACCGACCATCGCGATCACGAATGCGGCAGCACTGACCGCCCCGATCTTAATCCAGGTCTTTGGGGTGACCTGCCTCTTCAGCCGGTTGGATTGAGGTCCGTCGCTTTCGGCCGGGGCGCTGGCGGCCAGCACGCCGGCGTCGTCAGCGGGCAGTCCACCCCTGCGTCGCTTTGGGATTTTCGTCATTGCCACGGTGGCGGCCGAACTGAGTGTCCGGGCATACAGGGCGGCGCCCACCGTGGCAACGATGGAGCCGAGTGCGGCGCCAATAAGCGTCCCGGCAACGCCTAGAAAGGACCCCACCAAGGCAGAGGTCACCGCGGCCAACGCCGAGCCAATAGTCTGGGTGCCACTTAGCCCGAGGAGCTGTTTCGGCTTGTCTTCATTAGCGGAGTCTGCAGGCATCTTCAAACACATTTCAGTCAGATAAATGTTACGAACAGATAACTTTACCCTGCCGGCGGGTGGCCCCCGGCTGCCTCCGTAATAATTTGAGACGCTTCTCACGGACAAGAGGAGAGTCAAGGCTCATGCCACCGGGGCGGCCGGTGGAGGTCAAGAAGTATCGATGATCCAGGGACGTCGGGACCGAGGTGCTGTCGCGGTGGAGATGGTTGCCCACCCGTCATGAAGCGGCAACGAGTCCACGTCCGTTGTGCTCAATCCCGTATCCTCGAGCGGAATTGTGAGTCCAGGCTGGGGATCCCAGCTCGCTTAAACAAGCGGCCAGGGGTAGCGCATGCCGGTGCGGTCAACCGGCAGGACCCGGGCGTGCAGCAGGCGCTGGACGCGGCGCTGCAGGGCGGTGACCTCGTCGTCGTCGAGGAGCTCGGCCACCTCGGGAGGAGCGGCCTCGGCGAGCGGGGCGATGTCCTCGAGCAGGGCATCGGGGATAGGTTCGCCGGCGAAGTCCCAGATCACGGTGCGGAGTTTGAAAGCGGCGGAGAAGCACAGTCCGTGGTCGATGCCCCAGACCCGTCCGTCGTCGCCGCGCAGCACGTGCCCGCTCTTGCGGTCGGTGTTGTTGGCGACGTAGTCGAACAGGGCAATCCGCGCCAGGTCGCGGTGCGTCTCTGGGGCGTCCTCGAACAGCGTGAAGTAGTGCTCGCGGAAGTCGCACTCGATGAACCACTGCAGCGACCCGACCCCCAGCGGAGCTTCCTCGCGGATCACGGTCGGCGGCACGAGGCCCCACTCCAGGGACTCGCTGATCAGGTAGGCGG
>NZ_CAKKMM010000422.1:0-3810 GCF_918698205.1 Microbacterium sp. Bi128
TCAGTCCCGTGACGGCATCCACCGAGGGTCCGATCTGCTTCTTCACGAGCCCGTAGAGACCGAAGGAGAAAGCCAGAGTGAGGGCGATCCACGGGAAGCTCCCGTACCCGACGACGATGACGAGGACCGCGACCACCGAGAGTCCGATCGCGATCCAGGGCACCAGGCGAAGGCGTTCGCGCAACACCGTCACGCCGAGGAGCACGGTCACGATGGGGTTGATGAAGTACCCGAGGCTCGTCTCGATGACGTGACCGGTCAGCGCACCGATGAGGTACGTCTGCCAGTTGACGTAGATGAGCACACCGGCCAGCGCGGTCAGCGCCAGGAGCCGGGGCTGCCGGACGATCGCCAGGAACGGCCGCCACGCGCGCAGCACGGTCAGCAGGATCAGACAGAACACGAACGACAGCGCGATGCGCCAGGCGACGACCTCCCACGGGCCGGTCGGCTCCAGCTGGAGGAAGTACAGGGGCAGCACGCCCCACAGGAGATAGGCGGCGAGGGCGAAGAGGCCGCCACGCACGGCTCCCGGGGCGGGCGGCGAAGCGGGAGTCACTTCCTCAGACTAGGCCCGCGCCCCGCCGCGGGTCCGCCGGTCATCGCGCATTCCCCGCCAAAGACGGGAACCCCGGATGCCGAGGCATCCGGGGTTCCCGTGAGGATCGCGAAAGATCAGCGCACGACCACCGCGAGGACGTCGCGAGCCGAGAGCACGAGGTACTCGTCGGCGCCGAACTTGACCTCGGTGCCGCCGTACTTGCTGTAGAGCACACGGTCGCCGACGGCGACGTCGAGGGGGACACGGTTGCCGTTGTCGTCGATGCGGCCGGGGCCGACGGCGACGACTTCGCCCTCCTGCGGCTTCTCCTTGGCGGTGTCGGGGATGACGAGACCACTCGCCGTGGTCTGCTCAGCCTCGACCTGCTTGATGACGATGCGGTCCTCGAGCGGCTTGATGGAAACCGACACGGTCTACCTCTTCTTTCTCGTTACAGAAGACTTGTCAGCACTCACGCGGGGAGAGTGCTAATTCGAGTGTAGAGAAGCACTGGCACTCACGCAACGCGAGTGCCAGCACATTCCGCGCTTAGGCTGGCCGGGTGGAGATCGCCGAGCTGACCGCGCTGCTCACGCCCGGGGGCCTGACCCTGCTCGACGAGGTCGGACCGATCGCCACCACCGACGATGCCGCCCGCGCCGTTTCGCGGCTGCGGGCGGCCGGGCACTCCCCCGAACTCGTTGCCGCCGTCGTTGGCCAGGCACGATTGCGCGTGCGCGCGGCGGCGAAGTTCGGCCCGTTCGCCGACCGGATGCTGTTCACTCGCGCGGGGCTCGAGCAGGCCACGCGACTGTCCATCGCCGCCCGACACGCGGGACGCTTCCGCGCCGCCGGTGTGACCGGAATGGCCGACCTCGGGTGCGGGATCGGTGGAGACGCCCTGGGCCTCGCCGGGCTCGGCATCCGGGTGCACGCCGTCGACGCCGACGAGGTGACGGCCGCGATCGCCGCGTACAACCTCGCGCCCTTCGGCGACGCCGTCACCGTGGCTCACGGGCGCGCGGAGGACGCCGACCTCGACGGAGTGGATGCCGTGTGGCTCGACCCCGCGCGGCGCACAGCCGGGCACGGCGAAACGCGGCGCGTGTCGGCCGACCAGTGGTCACCGTCGCTGGACTGGGTCTTCGGGCTCGTGCAGGAGCGTCCGGGCGGCGTGAAGCTCGGACCGGCGTTCGACCGCGAGTTGATCCCGGATGACGTCGAGGCGCAGTGGATCAGCGCCGATGGCTCGACAATCGAAATCGTGCTTTGGTCGGGGAGCCTCGCCCGCGAGGGCGTCCGCCGCGCCGCTCTGGTCGTCCGCGGCGACGACGCGTGGGAGCTCACCGCCCCGGCCGACGCCCCCGACGCCGAGCCCCGCGAACTCGGCGCCTTCGTGCACGAGCCCGACGGTGCCGTCATCCGGGCGCGGCTGATCGGCGAGGTGGCCCGCTCGCTCGAGGCGGGAATGCTGGCCCCCGGCATCGCGTACCTGACTTCGGACTCGGCCCTCACGAGCCCGTTCGTGTCGTCGTTCCGCGTGCGCGAGGAACTGCCGACCGACACGAAGAAGCTGGCCCGGGCGCTGCGCGAGCGCGGCATCGGAACGCTGGAGATCAAGAAACGCGGGGTCGACGTCGACCCCGCGACCCTGCGGACGCGCCTGGCGCTGCGCGGGGAGGATTCCGCGACGCTCCTGTTGACGCGCATCGCGGGTCGGAGACGCGCGCTCCTCGCCGACCGCGTGGGCTGAGCCCGCTCGCCGAGGCCGCGGTCAGGTCGGGGCCGCGGCGTCTCCGCGGGTCGCGAGGAAGTCGTCGACCCGCTCTCTCGTCGCCGTCAGTGTCCGGATGCGCTCCGACAGGTCGTCCCGCACCCGCGCGAGCTGTACCACGAGCGCGTCGTGCGCGGCGGCCGGGGCATCCCCGGTGCAGGCGAGCACCGACGTCACGACCTCGCGGGGAAAATCCATCCCGAAGAGCATCTGGATGACGATCGCCCGGTCGACGACGGAGTCGTCGTAGCGTCGGTAGCCATTGGGCTCGCGCTCCGACCCGATCAGGCCCAGCTGCTCGTAGTACCGCAGGGAACGCGCACTCACGCCGCTGCGGGCGCTGACCTCGCCGATCCTCATCGCTTCCCCCTTGACCTTGACACGATGTCAATCTATACGCTCGCTGACGCCGCGGCGCACGGTGCGCCACGGCGGGAGGGAACCATGAGCGAGCACATCCAGGCGGCGGGGCGCACCCGGACCTTCGTCGTGGCGGGCGCGCCGGAGGGACCACCGAACCGACCGCTCGTGCTGGTCTTCCACGGATCGAGGCAAGACGGCGAGGGTCACCGCCGGTTCACCGGCCGCGCCCTCGACGGGCTCGCCGACGAGGGCCGGGCGGTGATCGCGTACCTCGACGGATATCGGGGCAATTGGAACGACGCCCGCGTGCAGAGCGCCTTCCCCGCCAGGCGGCACGGGATCGACGACATCGCCTTCGCCCGAGAGGTTGTCCGCTCCCTCGCCGCGACCCACGGCATCGACACCTCGGCGGTCGTCGGCGTCGGCTTCTCCAACGGCGGCCAGATGATCCTCCGACTGCTGCACGAAGCCGAGGGACTGCTCGCGGGTGGCGTCGTCGTCGCCGCCACCATGCCGGAGCGGGAGAATTTCCTCGCCGGGTTCTCGACGTCCGCCGCCCGCCCCGTGCCCGTGACGATCGTGGCGGGCACATCGGACCCGATCGTGCCGTTCCGCGGCGGACGGATGCCGTGGTGGGCACGGAAGCTCTTCGCGATCGACGGGACGACGCTCTCGGCGACGGCGACCGCCGAGTACTTCGCGCAGCGCAACGGGATCACCGAGGCTCCCGAGAGCCACGGCGCCGGACCCGGGAGGACCCCGATCGAGACGATCCGCTATCGCCAGGAGGGTCGACCGCCCGTCACGCTGCACGTCGTCCACGGCGGCGGCCACACCGTGCCCGGCCCGGCGACCGGTCTCCGGGTCGGACGCACCGGCGAGCACCCCGGCATCCGGGACATCGTCGCCGACATGCTGGCCGCGCTGCGGGTCTAGACCGTCGAGAGCTGCGGCAGCGCCCAGAACAGCCACCCGGCGCTGAAGACCACCGACACGACGGCGAGCACGAGAGCCCACACCGCGATGCGGCGGCTGTCGTGCGCGCGGCGCAGCGAGATGATCGAGGAGACGATCGCAACGACGCCGAGCGGAAGCAGACAACCCGCGAACAGCGAGGCGACTAGCGCCGCGA
>NZ_CAKKMM010000423.1:0-3809 GCF_918698205.1 Microbacterium sp. Bi128
GTCCTCGACCGGATTCCCTTCCCGCGGCCGGACGACCCGCTGATGACGGCACGTTCGCGGGCCGTGGCCCAGGCCGGCGGCAATGGCTTCATGGCCGTCTCGGCCACGCACGCCGCCATCCGCCTCGCGCAGGGCGCCGGACGGCTGATCCGCTCGACCTCGGATAAGGGCGTGGTGGCAGTGCTGGATTCGCGGCTCTCCACGGAGCGTTACGGCGGCTTCCTGCGCGCCGCGCTGCCGCCGTTCTGGCCCACCACCGATTCATCGATTGCCATGGCAGCCCTGAAGCGCCTGGCGAAAGACTCCGCGAAAGCCTAAGTCCCAAACCGGGGCCGCCACCCTGCGCCGGAAATCCGCCGCGGGGTGGCCGCTCCGAACTGGCAGCATGCCCCGGATGGCTAAGGGGAGCGCAGTTTAGAGAGAGCGCAGTTTAGAGGGAGCGCAGTACCGATACGACCTTGCCCATGATGACGGCGTGGTCGCCCAGGATGGGCTCGTACTGGGTGTTTTGCGGCAACAGCCACGTGTGGCCGTCCCGCTGGCGGAAGGTCTTGACCGTGGCTTCGTCGTCCAGCAGGGCGGCAACGATATCGCCGTTCACGGCATCACCCTGGCGGCGGACAACCACCCAGTCGCCGTCGCAGATGGCGGCGTCGATCATCGAGTCGCCGGCCACCTTGAGCATGAAGAGTTCGCCATGGCCCACGAGTTGGCGGGGCAGCGGCATGACGTCCTCCACCACCTGGTCCGCGAGGATCGGCCCGCCGGCGGCGATGCGTCCGACGAACGGCACCATTGCCGTGTCAGTGGCGCTGGCGAGCTCGGTTACCGACAGGCCGCCGACGGCCCGCAAGGGGCTGGACTTCTCGATACCAGATATCGGCGTGGCCCCCTCGTCCAGGGTCAGCGGCATGAGCACTTCCATGGCCCGGGGCCGCTTCGGATCACGCCGCAGGTAGCCAAGCTTTTCCAGTTGGGAGAGCTGGTGGGTCACGCTCGACAGGCTGGCGAGACCGACGGTGTCTCCGATTTCGCGCATGGACGGCGGGTAGCCCTTGTCCGTGACGGACCGCTGGATGGTCTCCAGGATTTTCTTTTGCCGGACGGTGAGGCTCTTGGGGGCCCGGGCGGGCTGCGGGCTCCGTGGGGTGGCCCTGCCGCCGGTGGCTTGTGCTGCCATGTTCGCCAACGCCTTTCCGTTCCGCCCGGCTGCCGTGGCTGCTGTCACCGGGAACTTCCGGCCTGAAATGTCAGACCCTGCTGATCAACTACGAATGAATTCCCACTGGTAGTTCGAAAGTGGGAGTTCGAAAGTGGTTGTCCTGTCCCTCAAAAATAGGCCAGCCGCAGACCTTTTTCAAACATTTGTTCTAGCGAGTCTCGACATCGTTCGTTAGTAAGTGCTAAAACAGAACTAGCAAGATTCGAATATGTGTTCGATTCCGACGATCTGGGTTCGCAGGCAATGTTCGTTTCTATGTTCGAAGGTTCGGCCGGTTGGCGGCGAGTACGTGAGTACGCCGGGCGGCAACTTATGGTCCAGGAGGGCTCAGTTCATGTCAGTTTCAAGCGCGTTTGACGGCACTAACATTCAGGGCGTCACGACCCGCCACCGTGGTGTTGGTCCGGGTGGCGCAGCGGATCGCCGCAGCATCGGACACGGCAGCATCGGACACGGCGGCCTCGCCCAAAGCGGTTCCAGTCACGGCAACGTGTACCCGCTCAACGCCAGGCGCCGCGGCTCCGCGCCGTCGCGGGCGCAGCAAGGAGCCGCCGCCGCGGTCTCCGGCGGCCGGACCAAGCAGCCGCCGCTTCGGCTCACCCGGCGCGGACGCTTCGTCTTTTTCGGCGTCCCCCTGATTCTGCTGGCGGCGTTCATCCTGTCCTTCAGCGGATTCCTCAACGCTCCCGCGAAAGCGGCAGATTCCGCAGACCAGCTCTCGGTGACGCCGACCGTATCCGTCACAGTCCAGCCGGGGGAGTCCCTCTGGGCCATTGCCGGGTCGGTGGCCCCGGAGCGCGATCCCCGCGATGTTGTGGCCGATATCGTGCAGTTGAACAATCTGGACGCCGCGCGTGTGATGCCGGGCCAGCAACTGTTTGTTCCGTCCAAGTAGCCACCCCCGGGTGCCGTCGCGGGCGTCACAGTTTCAGCGCCCGTCCCGCTACCACTTAAACTGGTCACGTGACTGAC
This sequence comes from Microbacterium sp. Bi128, assembly GCF_918698205.1. Taxonomy (NCBI): domain Bacteria; kingdom Bacillati; phylum Actinomycetota; class Actinomycetes; order Micrococcales; family Microbacteriaceae; genus Microbacterium; species Microbacterium sp. Bi128. The sequence continues at coordinate 2,195 of NZ_CAKKMM010000423.1, forward strand.
CAGCTTGAGCGCCTCAACCGACTGCCCCTCCGAACCAATCTGCGTGGCCTGCGTCCGTATGGCGCGCCGCAGCTGGACGTCCCCATCCTGCTCAACGTCAACGAGAACACCCATGGGGTCCCGGCCGATGTCCGCGCCGCGATTACCGAAGCCGTGAGCGCCGCCGCTGCCGGGCTGAACCGCTATCCGGACCGCGAATTCACCGAATTGCGCGAAGCCCTCGCCGAATACCTTGGCCATGGGCTGGACGCGGAGAACATCTGGGCCGCGAATGGTTCCAACGAAGTCCTTCAGCAAATCCTCCAGGCCTTCGGGGGCCCTGGCCGGACGGCCCTCGGGTTCCCTCCCACGTATTCGATGTACCCGCTGCTGGCCTCCGGCACGGATACGGAGTACGTCGTCGGGGCCCGCGCGTCGGACTATGGGCTCAGTGCGGAATCAGCGGCACAGCAAGTCCGCGAGCTTCAGCCCAACATTGTCTTCCTCTGTTCCCCGAACAACCCGACCGGCACGGGGCTGGGCCTTGATGTGGTCGAGGCAGTCTATGACGCCGGCGAGGCCAGCCAGACCATCGTGATCGTCGACGAGGCCTATCACGAGTTCGCCCACGACGGCACGCCCAGTGCCCTCACCCTGCTGCCTGGCCGGGAGCGGCTCATCGTCTCGCGCACCATGAGCAAGGCCTTCGCCCTCGCGGGTGCGCGGCTCGGCTACATGGCCGCGGCCCCGGAGGTCGCGGATGCCCTGCGCCTGGTGCGTCTCCCGTACCACCTCTCCGCCATCACCCAGGCTGCGGCCCTGGCTGCCCTGCGCCACCGGGAGGCGCTCATGGCGGACGTCGAGGACATCAAGCGCCAGCGCGACCGGATCGTGTCGGAACTGACGCGGTTGGGCTTGACCCCGGCCGCGTCTGATTCCAACTACGTGTTCTTCGGCGGCCTCGAGAACCCCCATGAGGTTTGGCAGCGCATGCTGGACGCCGGTGTCCTCATCCGCGACGTCGGTATTCCGGGGCACCTGCGCGTCACCGCCGGCACTGAGACAGAAACCACAGCCTTCCTGGAGGCACTTGAACTCATCCTGGCCGGCTCCGCAAAGCCGCAGGCCTAGACTTGGTGGGGAGCCCGATCGTCCCCGCCAGATTGCCCAACACCCTGCCTTCTTCCAAAGGACACATCTACATGAGCACCACCGGATCCACCGCCGCCGAGGGCCGGACCGCACGCATGGAACGGACCACCAGCGAGTCCTCGGTCCTGGTCGAGATCAACCTGGACGGCACCGGCGTTTCAGACATCAGCACGTCGGTCCCGTTCTACGACCACATGCTGACGGCCCTCAGCAAGCACTCCTTGATTGACATGACCGTCAAGGCCACCGGCGACACCCACATCGATGTCCACCACACTGTCGAGGACGTGGCCATCACTTTCGGCGAGGTTCTGCGGACCGCCCTGGGCAACAAAGCCGGGATCCGCCGCTTTGGCGAGGCGACCGTTCCCCTCGATGAGGCCCTCGCGCAAGCTGTCGTGGACGTCTCCGGCCGTCCCTACCTGGTCCACGCCGGCGAGCCGGCAGGCCAGGAATACCACCTGATCGGCGGCCACTTTACGGG
>NZ_CAKKMM010000424.1:0-3800 GCF_918698205.1 Microbacterium sp. Bi128
AGAAACGGTCCAGGCAGGCAGCGGCGCAGGCAAACACCAGTTCGGTGAATTCACGTAGCTCGGTTTGGAATGCCGGGTTGGCGGCCAGATCGACGTCGACCGCAGAAATGTAGCTCTCCAGCTGTCGTTTGGCGTTTGCGTTGGAGACGCCGGCCGCCTCGATCCAGAAACGCCAAGGAGCTTCCTCCGGCGACGCATGGGTCAGGACCGGCTCCAGCAGGGCGATCGAGGCCAAGAGGTTCCTCGGCGGAGTCTTGCCGGATTCGGCGATCTCTGCGGCCAGCCCGCGAAGGCCCATCAGCCCTTGGAGGAGCTGGTTGGACCAAGTTGCGCGGTCGTCGAGGCCGGCCGGACCCAAAACCTGCTGCAGTCCCTGCCACGATGCCGCGGCGGAGTTCGTCAGCGCCGAGGGGGCAATCCTGTTGCTGCGGGCGGCGTCTGTGATGTCGCGGACGATCTTGCGCCAGTCGGTGTCGGTGCCCCGGATGTCGGCTTCGCCGTCGTGTCCCAGCCGCCGGGCGAGCGGCTGGATCCGTGGAGTGAATTCTGCGAATACGGCGTCCGTGGCGAGCTGGAAGATCCGGAGCTGTTCGTCTTCGGCGATGACCTGGAGGGCCGGCGACAGCCCGGCTTCGACCGCGTATTCCTGGAGCAGTCGGCTGCAGACGCTGTTGACGGTGCCCACCATGCTGACGGACATCTGCCGAGCGGCATCGGGGCGTTCCTGGCCGAAGAGTTCGGCTTGGACCCGGTCGATGAGTTCTGCGGCGGCCTTCTTCGTGAAGGTCGTGGCCAGGATCTGGCTGGGCTTCGTGCCGCTGTTGATTTCGCGCGCGATTTCGCCCATCAGGCTGTAGGTCTTGCCGGTGCCGGCGCTGGCTGTGATCATCGTGACGTTGTGCAGTGCGTCGTTCATGACAGGTCCCCCTTGAGGCCGCAAAGTGCGGAGAAGTCGCAGAAGTTGCAGGGCGGCTTCTGATAGAGCCGGCCGTCCGCCGTCGCCGTGTCCCGCTGCTCAGCGGGGGAGCCCAACTCCTGCCGCCCGGCCGCCAGGACGCGTCCGCCGACAACTTCAGAGATGGAGAATTCGGCGGCGCGGACCGAGCGTCGCCAGGTGCTCCGGCTGGACGCGGGGCTGGCCAAGGCCGGGCCGAAGAGTTTGCTGGTCGAAGCGAACTCGCCCTGCTTGAGCATGTAGTAGGACATCGCAGCGTCTTCGGCGACGGTGGACATGGGGTCCGGCCCGTCGTCCAAGGCCCAGTGGTAGAGGGCCAACTGCATGGCGTCGCCCTGGCTGATTTCATCGCGGCGGTACTTCGAGCGGTTGGTCCACTTGAGGTCGATCACGACGGGTTCAGCATGCTGGTCCGCGGCCAGAACATCGATGTAGCCGGAGACCTGTACTTCGATCTGGGCTCCGTTGACGTTGAACAGGGCCGGCTTGCTGAACTTGTGCTCGGTGGCGCGGATGTAGACCCCTTGCGTCTGCAGGGTCTGGAAAAGCTTGATGACTGATTTCTCGATGATGGGCCGGAGGCCCGCGAGTTGGCTGCCTCGGCCCGGCAGGAGCAGCTCCGAGGCATAATGCGGCACGAGCTGGTCCAGTTTGGCCTGGACTTCCGCATGCTCGGGCACGGCCCGGTTCGCAGCGTAAAGCTCGCCGAAGAGTTCTTCAACAACCCTGTGGACCAAGGTGCCGATCATGGTGTTCCCGGTGGGCACGGACTGCACGTCGCCTACCTTCAGCCGGCCCTTCTTCTCCAGGACCCACTTCATCGAGCAGCCAATCAACGTGCTGAGCTGCGAGTAGGAGAGCTTGTCCGGCATGAACTGCGGACGGGGCCCCAGATCATGGGATGCCGGCACCGGCTGGGCCCTGGAGGGTTGCGCCGGTGTCAACGTAGCGGTGCGGCCCGCGAGCCGCCAAACGCCGTCGCGCATCAACTGGGCGGGCGTGGTGCTGAAGGCGGAAATGGCATGCTCCACCGCCTTCTTGTTCTCCTCCGGGGTTCCCGGCAGGGGCGACGGGAGGGTGCTGAAGGCCAGCGAGGACAGCACCGGGTGGGCCTTCGTTGGCTCCCCGCCGATCTCCGCGGCGCGTACCAGCAGGAGCCGGCGGCTGCGCCTCGCGGCGTTCACCGCCACCGAGAGTTCCAGCTCGGCAAGGGCAGCAGGATCAGGCAGTACCACGCCGGCGCCGAGTAGGGCCTGGCGTTCGGCGTCGTCCCAGTGGCGGGACCGGGACTGGCCGTCATCCTGGCAGCCCCACCAGACGAGCGTGTCGACGTCGTCGCAGAGTTCGCCGAGGCTGTGCAGCGTGACCCACGGCGCTGCCTCGCCGCCAGCCAGGGGACTGGCGCTGGCGGGAATGACGGATTCCAGGATCCGCGCGATGTTCTTGCGTGTTACCGGCTCCGGTCCGTCAATGAGGGCCATGAATTCATTTAGCTGGCTGAGGACACTTTCGAGTTGAGGGTAGAGCTGCACGCGGCGGCCGAGCTGGGAGCGCAGCCACTGCGCACGTTCGACGACGGTGCTGCCGCTGACAGTTCCGTCATCCGTCAGCAGACCGGTGCTGAGAAGCCGGTCCAAGTCTGCCGCAACGGCGGGGCCGAGGGTCTCGTCGGCGCTGATCTGCTGGAGGGTGCTAAGCCATTCATCGCCGCCGGTGCCCGGCTGGGCGGCGAGGGCGCGGAGGAGATGCCGGGCGGCTGCGCGCCGGACGGGGCTGACGGGGAGGTTCAAAAACTCGCCGAGCAGTTGGACATCTACCGGCCCCCAGATGACGTTGAAGAAGAGGGGGATGATCTGGTCCATAGCCCGCCACCGTGAGCGGTTGCTGACACCGATCCGTGGCAGTCCGCGGCGCTGCAGTTCCTGGTCCAGCAAGGCGGTGCTGGTGGAGGCAACAACGGCTGAGCGATCCGAGCCAGGATGGCCTGCACAGGCGAGCCAACGGGCCGTGTGCTCAGCCGCTTCCCATTCGGTCTTGGCGACCAGAACAGTCACTTCGCCCACGGGCTCCGTCGGGACGGAAGGCTCTACGACAGTCACTCCGCGGCGTTCAAGGGCGCCAATGAGACGGTTCCAGATGGCGGGGAAGGAGCTGCGGGGGTGCTGGAGTTCAAGCTGCGAGATTCCGAGCGGCCAGTTTGCGGTGGCTTCGCTCTCGAGCTCATGGATGAGTTCCAGCGGGTAATCGGCGAACGCCCGGTCGAGGGGGAGCTTGCTCTGCTCCAAGGATGCGAGAGCGTTCAACTTGGCGGTGGACCCGTCCGGAGCGATGCCGGTCCACCCGTTGACTACCAGTTCGTCGCGCATGTTCAACAGGTCAATGGCCGTTGACCACGGGTCGACGGAGAACGATCCGTGGAACCAGGCCTCCGGGCTGTTCCGCTCCGCGAGCCTGGCCATGTACTGCCGGATCCGCGCCGAGTGCCGGGCGTCGGGTCCGGTGAGTCCGAGCCGGGTCTGCAGGAGCTGGGCCAGCCCCAACGGCCCGAGTCTGACCGCGCCGAGTGCGGAATCACGGTAGGTCCACGGAGCACGGTCCAGATACAGGCCAAACAAAACTTTCACATCATCCCCCGGGACGTGTTGCAGCGACAGTTCTTTGATCATATGGGCAGGGACCGACAACGAACGGTGCGACGCGTTGGCCGCCGTGGAGGGCCCGCAGTCAGCTGGTGAGTCCGCGATCGTCTGCAACTGCGCTATCGGCAAAGAAAGGGGAGGGGCGTCACCGCACCCTCCCCTTTCTGAGACTGCCGGAACCTTGGTTCCTAGAGCCCGCCATGACT
>NZ_CAKKMM010000425.1:0-3800 GCF_918698205.1 Microbacterium sp. Bi128
GCTGTGCTCGTAGCTGGCCTGGCGGACCAGGCGGCCCTGGGCGCGGAGCACCTGGGTGATGGGCTTGTTGGCCTCGAATACCTGCGGCCCGGCGATTTCGGCGAGGTCGCCGTGGCCGAAGAGCGGCAGGAACTTTGCGCCTTCGTCGACCGAGAGGACAACGGGGATGCCGGCCTCTTCGCAGATCTTCTGGTCGTCTTCGCCGTAAGCGGGGGCCTGGTGGACGATGCCGGTGCCGTCGGTGGTGGTGACATAGTCGGCCACGAGGAAGCGCCAGGCGTTCTCGGTGCCGTACTTTTCGGCGTCGTGGAAGTAGTCCCAGAGCGGCTCATAGCTCAAGCCTTCAAGCTCGGCGCCGGTGTGGCGGGAGGTGATCGCGGCTTCCGCGGCGGCGGCACCCTCGGCCCCGTCGCCGTAGCCGAGGTCCTTGGCGTAGGCGGCCAAGAGGTCCGCGGCGAGCAGGAAGCTGCCCGTGACGGGCGCGTCGGCCGCGGCGGCCTTGATCCCGTGCGGGCCGGCCGGCAGGACCACGTAGCTGATGTCGGGCCCGACGGCGAGCGCCAGGTTGGTGGGCAGCGTCCAGGGCGTGGTGGTCCAGGCAAGTGCCTGTACCCCGGCGAGTTGCCTGGACAGCTCCGAGTCCCCTGCCGTGATGGGGAACGTGACCGTGACGGTCTGGTCCTGGCGGTTCTTGTAGACGTCGTCGTCCATGCGCAGCTCATGGTTGGACAGCGGCGTCTCGTCCTTCCAGCAGTACGGCAGGACGCGGTAGCCGTTGTAGGTCAGGCCTTTTTCGTGCAGCTGCTTGAAGGCCCAGAGCACGGACTCCATGTACTCGACGTTGAGCGTCTTGTAGTCGTTTTCGAAGTCCACCCAGCGCGCCTGGCGGGTGACGTAGCTCTTCCATTCGTCGGCGTACTTCATGACGGAGGCGCGGCAGGCGTCGTTGAACTTGTCGATGCCCATGGCCTCGATCTGGGTCTTGTCCGTCATGCCCAGCTGCTTCATGGCTTCCAGCTCGGCGGGCAGGCCGTGGGTGTCCCAGCCGAAGCGGCGCTCCACGCGGCGGCCGCGCTGGGTCTGGTAGCGGCCCACGAGGTCTTTGGCGTAGCCGGTCAGGAGGTGGCCGTAGTGCGGCAGGCCGTTGGCGAAGGGCGGGCCGTCTTAGAAGACGAACTCGTTGGACCCGTCCTGACCAGTATCCCGCTGGTCGATGCTCGCCTGGAATGTGCCGTCCTGGGCCCAGTATTTGAGGATGCGCTCTTCGATCTCCGGGAACTTCACGGAGGCAGACACACCGGAGGTGTTGGAAACTGCGTTGGAAGCCGCGTTTGACGCAGAGGTGGTGGAGCCGGCGCCTGTGGCGGAGGCCTTGGGGTAATAAGTCATCTCGACATCCTGGGTTGAGCTGGTGAACACATGCATTCAGGATGCGAGGACGGCCCTGTTGTCTTCCGACACCACGGACCGCGGTACCACCTCACTTACCGCCACCGGTCCGCTCCCCTTCGCGAAAGGTTCTGCACCGGCGTCGGCCGCTCATTACTGCTGTGACGGGCTTACCCGTCCGGTTCTACTGGCCCGTGCACGCACCGTGGCGACTAAATCTCCACCTCACGCGAGGGTGTTCTTCCGGAAGCTCACCGGTGATGGCCGGGTCAAAGCTGCTACGTCGATGGTACCGGAGAAAATAGTGCGTTTCACTGCCGCGCTGCAGTGACGGGCAGTGCGACTGCATTTCACAGCTACTAACTCCGCTGTGAGGGGCGACGCCGGCGGTCCGACTGCATAGACTCATGCCATGACCGTCCCCCGGCCGCCCCGGGCCTACCCGTGACGCGCCGCAGCGCCAGCCGCCGGTGGCAGGTGTCCTCTGTCCTCTGCGCCGCGCCCGTTGCGGTGGTATCCATCTTCCTGGCGGTCCCGGGTCACTGGCCGGCCCCGGTGGTCCAGCTCGTGGCCTTCACGCCCTGGTTCGCGCTCCCTGCGGGCGCGGCCCTCCTGCTCGCGCTGCCGGGGCGGCGTCCCTGGGCGGCCCTCCCGGCCGGCGCCCTCCTGGCCCTCCAGCTGCTGTGGCTGTTCCCGCCGGACCGGGTGGCGGACAGGCTTCTGCCCCGGCAGGCGGATTCGCTGCCTGGCGAGCAACGGAGCACGGGGCAGGCACAGTCCACAGCCCCGGCGCCGACGGCGGAACTTACGGTCATGAGCCTCAACGCCTGGAAAGGCCAGGCGGACGCCGCGGAAGTTGTCCGGCTGGTGCGTGAAAACGGTGTCGGGCTCCTTGCCGTCCAGGAACTCTCCCCGGACCTGGAAAAACGGCTGGACGCGGAGGGGCTGGACGCGCTGCTTCCGCACCGGATCAGCCGCTCGAGGGACGGCGCGGGCGGCGGCGCCGTGTACTCCTCACGCCCGATCATTCCGGTGGACTCCGTGGACGGTTCCGCCTTCCACATGCCAACGGTGCAGCTGGAGCTCGACGCCGGCGGCCGGCCGGCCCCCCTCACCGTGACCAACGTGCACACCAAGGCTCCGGTGTGGGGCCGGGCCGGGCAGTGGCGGAGTGAATTGGCTGCCCTGGGCCGCCTTGCCGCCCGTCCCGGCAGCATGCTGCTGCTGGGCGACTTCAACGCCACCCTCGACCACGCCGAGTTCCGCCAGATCCTTCAGGGCCCTGACGGCACCGGGCCCGGCGGCCCCCGCGTCGACGCGGGCGCCGCCGCCCTGGCACGGCTGGTTCCGACCTGGCCGATGGCCGGGCCCCCGCTGCCGGGCGTGGTGATCGACCACATCGTGACCAGCCCGCAGGTGGGCAGCAGCGGCTATGCCGTGCTGCCGGTGGCCGGGACGGACCACGCGGCGGTCCTGGCCACGTTGTCCGTCCCCGCGGCGGACTAGCTGCGCGGCAGTTTCATGCCGGACTCGGCCATCACGTCCCGGAGCCGGTCCGGGTAATCCGTGATCAGCCCGTCCACGCCGGCACCGATGAGCGCCCGCATGGTGGGCTTGTCATCAACGGTCCACGGAATGACCTGCATGCCTGCTGCATGGGCACGGCGGACCATGTCGGCGGTGACGTAGGGAACATAGCCCGGATCCGTCACGGCGCCGTCCTGCGGCGTGCCGTGCACGGGAGAGATGGCGTCGAAGCCCAGGGACGAGGCTGCGGCGACGAGGTCACCGCCGAAGTCGTCGGCGTCGATGCCGCCCAGCCACGGCGACTTGCCGGGCTGGCCTGCCTGGAGGAAGTCCTTGTTGGTCAGGGCCACGGTGCGGATCTGGGGATCGCGCTGCTGGACCAGGCGCAGTGAGCCCCAGTCGAAACTCTCGATTGAGACTCGGCTCTGCATGTGGGCGGCCTTGATTTCGCGGAGCGCGACGTCGACGAACTGCTCCCGCGGGGCCGTTTCCTGCGGCGCCCCTGCCTCGACCTTGGTTTCGATGTTGAACTTCACCTGGCTGGCGCGGTGCGAGTCCGCCAGGGCGAAGACCTCGGCCAGCGTGGGCATCTTGGCGCCCGGCGAGGCCACCTGGCCCGGGAACTGGGGCAGCGTGAGGGTGCCGCAGTCCAGGCTGCGGACCTGCGCGAACGTCAGGTCCTTGATGTATTTGCCCACGTAGGGGAACTGTGGGTCGTTCGGCGTGACAGGAGCCGTATCCAGGCACTTCTGGCCGCTGATCTTGCGGTCGTGGGTGATGACCTCGTGGCCGTCCTTGGTGATCTGGAGGTCCAGTTCGAGGGTGGAAACGCCGGTCTCGATCCCCTTGGCGAAGGACGCCAGGGTTGACTCGACAGTCAAGCC
>NZ_CAKKMM010000426.1:0-3798 GCF_918698205.1 Microbacterium sp. Bi128
GTCCGCCGCCACCGGCGGGGTCGGGGTACCAGCCGTCGGGCGTGAGAGGCGTGTCGGTCATGTCGTTCCCCCTGTGGTGCGTCGGTGCGGCCTGCGCGTCCTCCGAGTCTAGTAACGCCCGCCGTCGTCATCGGAAGTCCCTCGAGGTGTGCAGAACCCCCACCCGCAGGTCGGTGAACCCATCGGCGACCACGTTGGTGACCCCTTCCACCGATCTCTCGAGCATTCCGCGCACGATGAGTGCCGGAGACTCCCGCGCGATCCGCCGGTAGCGGTTCCACACCCCGACCGAGCACACGATGTTCATGAGGCCGTGCTCGTCCTCGAGATTGAGGAACGTGATCCCGGATGCCGTCGCCGGGCGTTGCCGATGGGTGACCAGCCCCGCGACCTCGACGCGCCGATCGGTCTCGGCCGTGCGCAACTCGCGCGAGGTGAGCACGCCCCGCGCGTCGAGGGCGGACCGGAAGTGCGTGAGCGGGTGGTCGTCAGTGGAGAGTCCCGTCGCCCACAGGTCGGCAGCGAGCACCTCGTAGCTCGAGGGATCGGTGAACAGCGGGGGCTGCACGAAGGCCACCGAGTCGGGCAGGAACTCGGGCCGATCCAGCGCCGCCGAACCCGAGAGCCAGATCGCCTCGCGTCGCGAATGCCCGAGGCACTCGAATGCGCCGGCGGTGGCCAGGGCTTCGAGCTGCGCGGTCACGAGCCCGGTGCGGCGCACCAGGTCGCGCAGATCGCGGTAGGCGCCGCCGCTCTCGCGTTCGGCGACGATGCGTTCGGCGACTTTCGCCCCGATACCCGTCACGCCGGCGAGTCCCATCCGCACGGCGAACGCCCCGTCGCGGCGGTGGGACTCCGACTCGTCGGGGGCCGAACGGTCGAAATCACCCGTCGGCGGCTGATCGGCGTGCGCGCAAGCCTCTCTGCCCGTGGTGGGGCGGCGGTGAGTGGCATCCGTTCCCCCCGTCGCGTCGTCGAGGGGCTCGAGTCCCGCTTCGACACCCGAACGCCGCAGGTCGGGCCGCCGCACCTGCACGCCGTGCCGGCGCGCGTCGGCGGTGAGCGTCGCTGGCGAATAGAACCCCATCGGCTGCGCGCGCAGGAGCCCCGCGAGGAACGCCGCCGGGTAGTGCAGCTTGATCCACGAACTGGCGTAGACGAGCAGCCCGAACGAAAGCGAGTGCGACTCGGCGAACCCGAAGTTCGCGAACGCCTGGATCTTGGCGTACAGCTGGTCGGCCACCTGGCCCGCCAGACCGTTCTCGGCCATGCCGGCGTAGAGCTTCTCACGCAACGAGTCGATGCGCTCGAGCCCGCGCTTGGAGCCCATCGCCCGCCGGAGCAGGTCGGCATCCTCGGCGGTGCAGTTGCCGATGGCGACGGCCATCTGCATGAGCTGCTCCTGGAAGACGGGCACCCCCATCGTGCGTTCGAGCACGGGGCGCAGCTTCTCGTGCACGTACGTGATCGGCTCCTGTCCGAGCTTTCGCCGCACGAAAGGATGCACGGCCCCACCCTGGATGGGCCCCGGCCGGATGAGCGCGATCTGCACCACCAGGTCGTAGAAACGCCGGGGTTGCAGACGCGGCAGCAACCCCATCTGGGCACGCGACTCCACCTGGAACACCCCGATCGAGTCGGCGCGGCACAGCATGTCGTACACGGCCTTCTCTTCCTTCGGCAGCGTCGACAGCTCCCACGCCTCGCCCGTGGCATCCCGGATCAGGTCGAAGCAGTACTGCAGCGCCGCGAGCATCCCCAGGCCCAGCAGGTCGAACTTCACCAGCCCCATCCAGGCGGCGTCGTCTTTGTCCCACTGGATCACCGTGCGGTTCTCCATGCGGGCGTGCTCGATCGGCACGACCTCACCGACGGGACGATCGGTGAGCACCATGCCCCCGGAGTGGATGCCGAGATGCCGGGGCGCCTTCAGAAGCTCGGACGCGAACTCGATGACCTCGTCGGGGATGTCGTGGTCGGCACCGGTCTCGAGCGTCGCGCCCCACCGCTCGACCTGCTTCGACCAGGCGTCCTGCTGCCCCGGCGAATGCCCCAGGGCGCGGGCCATGTCACGCACGGCGTTCTTGGGACGGTACTGGATGACGTTCGCCACCTGTGCCGCGCGGTCGCGCCCATAGGTCTCGTAGACCCACTGGATGATCTCTTCCCGGCGATCGGAGTCGAAGTCGACGTCGATGTCGGGCTCCTCGTCGCGCAGGCTCGACAGGAACCGCTCGAACGGTAACCGGTAGAAGATCGAGTCGACCGCGGTGATGTCGAGCAGGTAGCACACGGCGCTGTTGGCCGCCGATCCGCGCCCCTGGCACAGGATGCCGCGCCGTCGGGCTTCGGCGACGATGCCGTGGACGATGAGGAAGTAGCCCGGGAAGTCCTTCATCTCGATGACGGCGAGCTCCCGCTCGATGCGGTCGCGGTCCTCGCCGGAGAGGGTCGGGTACTTCCGGGGAACGGCATCCCACACCAGATGCCGCAACCATGACATCGGGGTGTGTCCCTCGGGAACGGCCTGCTTCGGGAGGGCCGGCTTGGCTCGACGCAAGGGGAAGGCCAGCTCGTCGGCGAGAGTGACCGTGCGCGCGACCGCCCCCGGGTAGCGGGCGAAACGTGCCGCCATCTCGACTCCCGAGCGCAGATGCGCACCGGCGTGCGCGGGCAACCACCCGTCGAGCTCGTCGAGACTGCGGTTGGCACGCACGGCGGCGACCGCCGCGGCCAGCAGCTCTTTCGACGGGGCGGAGTAGTGGACGTTGTTCGTGGCGAGAACGGGGAGTCCGCGGTCGGCCGCGAGCGCGGCCAGCAGGTCGTTGTGAGCCGAGTCGAGCGGACCGCCGTGGTCGATGAGTTCGACGTACACGGCCTCGGGCCCGAACAGCTCGACGAGGAGGTCGAGCGCGCGAGCGGCTCCCGCCGGTCCCTCGGATGCCAGGGCCTGACGGACGCTCCCCTTGCGGCATCCGGTGAGCACCGCCCACTGCGGATCGTCCGGGCCGCCGGCGCGTTGAGCCAGGTCGGCGAGGTCATAGACGGGTCGCCCCTTTTCTCCGCCGGAGAGTTGGGCGTGGGTCAGTGCGCCGGCGAGTCGGTGGTACCCCTCTTCGCCCCGGGCGAGCACCAGCAGATGGGAACCGGCGGGATCGGCCCGACCGTTCTGCGGACCGTCGAGTCCGAGCGACAGCTCGGCGCCGAAGACGGTGCGCACCGTGCGGGCCTCCGCCGCTTCGGCGAAGCGCACGATGCCGTAGAAGCCGTCATGGTCGGTGAGCGCGAGCGCGTGGAGTCCGAGCCGCTCGGCCTCTTCTACGAGTTCTTCGGGCGAGGACGCCCCGTCGAGGAACGAGTACGACGAATGCGCGTGCAGTTCGGCGTACGGAACGGCGTCGTCGGGTCGCGCGATCGTGGGGGGAACGTACGGGCCACGCTTGTGCGACCACGCGGGACTGTCACCGCCGTCGCCGTTCGGCGGGGTCGAAACGGGGCGTCGCGTGTCGCTCAGCGCGCGCTCCAGCTCGGACCACTTCACCGGGGGGTTGTGGAAGCCCATCAGCCACACCCCGCCCGGGGTGTCGACCGCGGTGCCGTAGCGATCACCGGTCCGAGGAGCAGAACGGGCGCCGGCACACGCTGGCGCTCAGTCATAGCGCCCCTCCGCCCGCCATTCGCCTTCTTCGACGACGAGCAGCCACGCACCCCCGTCGTCATCGACCACTTGGAAGCGGTGGGCCCGCCGTCGACGCAGCGGATCCCACCCGCGCTCGCTGATCGGCCAGGGACCCGCCC
>NZ_CAKKMM010000427.1:0-3796 GCF_918698205.1 Microbacterium sp. Bi128
CGCCCGGCCACCGGCATCCACCCGTTCGTCCGCGGCCGGGGCGTCGGCCGCGGGCCCGAGCCAGGAAATCCGCTCCCCCTCGATTACCACCGCCGCGTCGCGGAGGACGCGGTGTTCCGCGTCCTGGGTCATCAGTTCGGCGACATTGGTGATGAGGGTACTCATGGATCCATTCTTCAGCGCCGGATGGACCAGCGGGTCGCGGCCAGCGCCTCCGCTGTCCGGGATGCCGGACTGGCCTCGGTGGACGGGGGCACAGCCGGGGTCAGGGCCGGGGCGGTGCCCTGGCCGGCGAGGATCAGCCCGGCGGCCAGTTCCGCGACGCCGGATGAGGTCTGGAATCCGTACCCGCCCTGGCCGGCGAGCCAGAAGAATCCGGTGGCCTCGGCGTCGAACCCCACCACCGGGACGCCGTCGGCCGCCTCCGTGCGCAGCCCCGTCCAGGCCGTACGGACGTTCCGGATCCCGAGCGTCGTGATCTCGTTGAGCCGGGCGATGACCCGTTCGATGTCGCCGGGATAGGGCCGGGCGTCCTCGGGTCCGCTCGGCACGTGTTCGGCGGGCGAGATCAGGACCTGGCCGTTGTCCGGCCGGAAGTAGAAGCTGTCATCGGCCGCCGCCACCATCGGGCTGGCTTCCGGGAGGGGATTCTCGACGTCGACGATCGCCGCGGTGCGCCGGTACGGCTGCAGGCCGAGCTTCTCGACGCCGCTGAGGACGGCGAGCTCGTCGGCCCAGGCACCGGCGGCATTGACCACGACGGCGGACTGGAAGCCTTCCTGCCCGGCGCCCAGTTCCCAGCCGGTGCCCAGCCGCTGGGCGGAATGGACCCTGGCGCCGGTAATGATGTCCACGCCGCCGGCCACGGCGAGCCGCCGGTGGTCCTCGAGCAGCACGGGGGCGTTGCAGGCGAAGGACCCGGTGTCCAGCCCGGCGGCGCTGAACGAATCCGGGACCAGGGCCGGGCACAGATCCAGTGCCTCGGCGTGGGTGATCCGCTGCATGTGTCCGCTTGCCTCCGCCCGTACGGTGGCGTCGTCCCCGATCAGCATGAAGCTGCGCGGGGTGAGCACCGGTTCCGGACGTTCGGCGTCCTGGGCCGCGATGAGGTCGAGCGTCCGGACGGTAAGCTCCTGGACCACAGGCGGGCCGTAGCTGGGAATCAGTTGCCGGGCTGAGCGGGCCGAGGTGTGGTAGGCCAGGGTCTGCTCGGCTTCGATCAGGGCCACGCTGCAGTGCCCGGCCAAGGCGGAGGCAAGGGACAGGCCGGCGATCCCGCCGCCGACAATTACGACATCGTAATGAGCTGACATGATCCCATCCTTGCAGATCGTCGGGTCAGGTGATCACGTCCCGGTATCCGGCGTTTGCCGCAACCTGCTCCCGGGCGAGCGGCGTCAATCGGTTCCACAGTCATCACCTGCGCCGTTGTTGGGTCCCAGGGCGTTGAAATGTCCAGGGCTCACGGCGTTCTCGGCACATGCCGTCTCCACGATTCCGAGTTTGGCGGCAACCTTCTTGGAATCCCGGTTGCTTGGATAAATTGTGCACACCGCCCCGGGACATGCCCTGCCATGGTCCGCGCGACTGGACATGTCCCCCGTTGCGGCGTACCGGCCCGGGACATGCCCCTCGTTGGTCGTGGCCGTTGGACATAGTGGCATTATGTCCAGTCCTCGCTGCCGGAGCTGGACATGTCCCCCGGCAAGCCAGCGGAGGAAGCCGGGATGAACGAGCAAGGCCGGGCAGAGTGGGGCCGGACCCCGTACTGAAAGCGGGGGCCCGGCCCGGCGATCAGGCGGGCTAGGCTGCTGCCACCGCCGCGCGGCTGCGCACGAACGCCTGGACGCAGGCCTCGACGTCGTCGGCGCTGTGTGCGGCCGAAAGCTGGACGCGGATCCGGGCGGCGCCCTTGGGCACCACCGGGTAGCTGAACGCCGTGACGAAGACGCCGTTGTGGAGCATGGCATCGGCCACCTTGGCGGCCATGACGGCGTCGCCGAACATAACCGGGACAATGGCGTGCTCGCCGGGGAGCAGGTCGAAGCCTTCCTCGCTCATGCGGTTCCGGAAGAGCTCCGCGTTGGCGAAGAGCTTGCCGCGCAGTTCGCCGGAGTTTTCCACGAGGTCCAGGGCCTTGAGCGTGGCCGCGACGATCGCCGGGGCCAGCGAGTTGGAGAACAGGTAGGGGCGGGCCTTCTGGCGGAGCATCGCCACCACCTCACCGCGGCCCGAGACATAGCCGCCGGAGGCGCCGCCGAGGGCCTTGCCGAACGTGCCGGTGTAGATGTCCACGCGGTCCGAGACGCCGGCGTGTTCCGGCGTGCCGGCACCGGTGGCTCCCATGAAGCCCACCGCGTGTGAATCGTCCACCATGACCAGGGCGTCGTACTTGTCGGCGAGGTCGCAGATCGCTTCGAGCGGGGCCAGGAAGCCGTCCATCGAGAAGACGCCGTCCGTGACGATGATCTTGCGGCGGGCCGGGTTCTCCTGCGTGGTGGCCTCGATCAGCTTCGATTCGAGGTCCGCCATGTCCTGGTTGGCGTAGCGGAAGCGCTGGGCCTTGCAGAGCCGGATGCCGTCAATGATGGACGCGTGGTTCAGGGCGTCCGAGATGACGGCGTCGTCCGGGCCGAAGAGGGACTCGAACACGCCGCCGTTGGCGTCGAAGCAGCTGGAGAACAGGATGGTGTCCTCGGTGCCGAGGAACGCCGAGACACGTTTTTCCAGTGCCAGGTGCAGGTCCTGGGTGCCGCAGATGAAGCGCACGCTGGCCATGCCGAAGCCGCGCTCGTCCATGGCGGTCTTCGCCGCGGCGATGATGTCCGGGTGGTCGGCGAGGCCCAGGTAGTTGTTGGCGCAGAAGTTCAGCACGTCGGCGCCGGTCTCACCGATCTGCCCGGCCTTGATGCGGTTGGCCTGCGGCGAGTCGATGTGCCGCTCGGTCTTGAACAGACCGGCGCTGCGGATCTCATCGAGTTCGTGCTGCAGCTGGTCCTTGATGGCTGAATACATGGGTTGGCTCCTCGGCTGGTTGGATGCGGGGGCGGAATGCTGTGCGTGGAATGCTGTGTCGGGCAGGGGCCCGGAAGCGTGCGGTCAGGAAAGGGGCCTAGAAAACGGTCCAGTCGAGGACCACCTTGCCGCCGACGCCGGCGCGGGCCACCTCGAAACCCTTTTCCCAGTCGGTGGCCGGCAGCGTGTCCGTGACCACGGCCGAGATGTTTGCGTGCAGGGCAGGGTTGGAGGAGAGCATGGCGCTCATCGCGTACCAGGTCTCGAACATTTCGCGGCCGTAGATGCCCTTCATGGTCAGCATGTGCGTGACCACCTTGCCCCAGTTGATGTCGATGGACTGGCTGGGCAGTCCCAGCATCGCGATCCGGCCGCCGTGGTTCATGTTGTCGATCATCTCAGGCAGCGCGGTGGGGTGTCCCGACATTTCCATGCCGATGTCGAAGCCTTCGCGCATGCCGAGTTCGCGCTGGGCGTCCTTGACCCGCATTTTCGAGACATCGATCGCGAGGTCGACGCCGAGCCTGCGGGCCAGTTCCAGCCGGGGCGCGGAGACGTCGGTGATCGCGATCTTGCGGGCGCCCGCGTGCCGGGCGACGGCGATCGCCATCAGGCCGATGGGTCCGGCGCCGGTGATCAGCACGTCCTCGCCGACCAGCGGGAAGCTCAGGGCGGTGTGGACGGCGTTGCCGAAGGGGTCGAAGATGGCGCCGAGTTCCGGGGTGACCGAGGGGTCCTGGTGGACCCAGACGTTGGTCTCGGGGATCACCACGTACTCGGC
>NZ_CAKKMM010000428.1:0-3783 GCF_918698205.1 Microbacterium sp. Bi128
AAACCTGACTTCTCCCGTGGCCTTCCCGGCGCTGCCGAAGGTCCGGACGAGGATTTCATCCAAGTAAGCCGGGCGGGGGACGGATGATCTCAGATCCGAAATGGAGATGGTGAGGACCTGCGAATGGGGCAGCCCCGTAACAGGCTGGCGGGCCTCCGGCCGCCCGTCCCTGAGCAGGCCCAGCCCCGCGCCGGGCAGCAACGACACAACATCCGGGCCCTCCGCCGTCGAGTATTCATCTTCGCTGTATCCCAGAAACATGAAGTTGCCGCGGTCCAGCCAGCCCAGGAGCTCACCGAGCTGCTCCGGAGCCGGAACCGTGCCGGCGGGCAGCAGGTCCAGGGAGTTGATGGTGCGGGCGAGACGGGCGTGGATGGCTGGGGTGTCATCAGCGACCAACTGGACGTCCGCCAGGACACGCCGCACGTTGGCGGTGAGCTCCACAATGGCCCGTGACCCCGGCAGGCGGCCTATCTCTGCCGCCACCCACGTTTCTGATCTCCACCCCGGTGGGGCCTGGACGGTGCCGGCCGCCGCGGCACCCGGGACGCCGGCAATTGGGCCCGTCGGTCCGGACTGCGAGGACCCATGCCGTACTTCCACCAACCGATCAGTCCGCGGATCCCGCCGCACCAGAAAATTGGGATGCACCAGTAACCGAATGGACTCGTTTTGGCGGGCCAGCTCCGCAGTAAGCGAATGGATCAGGTGCGGAATGGCGTCGGCAACCACCAGCAGGACGCTGGCGTCGCTTTCGTTCAGGATGTCGACGGCCGCCGTGCCTGCCGGACGGCCGTCCGCTAGTTCCGCATGGTGCCTGGAGCGCTGCTCCAGGTTTTCTGGACTGTAGCCTTGGAGGTCCTCCGGCGCAGCGTGCTCGTAGTACGCCGCGAGGAACTGGTCATCGAAGCCAGGGAAAACGTGGCCGGGCGCATGCCCCGGGTGTACCGATTTGCGTGACATGCCCCTGCGCCTCCACTGCGCGGGCTCAACCGCATGCCGCGGCCGACCATCCTGTCCCCACGCCTGTCTTCATCATCGCCGCGTTCCCGTGAGCAGTCCAGACCCGGTACGCCCCGCAGGGACGGCCTGTTCGCCCGCCGGGGACGGACGGGCCCGCTACGCCGGACGGCCGGTGGGATCCTCCGCCGTCGGATCCGCCAGTGCCAGTCCGCCCACGGGACTGTCGTCCCAGTGGATGAGTTCCCAGCCGTTGGCGGGATCGCCTTCCAGCGCCACGATTCCGGTGTTGTCCAGCACATGCCTGATGGCAAAGTCCGGTTCGATGTTGTCCGCCCGCATGCCGGCCCACACCCGGATGGATGCGCCGTGGCTGACCACGGCCACGGATCCTGAGCCCCCCGCCCCGTTTGTCCGTCCCGCTATTTTGGCGATCGCGGCGTCGTAGCGCTCAAAGAAGTCCCGGCCGCTGGGACCGGCAGGCATCCGGCGGTCCAGCTCGCCGTCCGCCCACGAAAAAATGGTGCCGATGTACTGCTTGTGCGATTCGTGGTCGGTGCGCTTTTCCAGCGACCCGGCCTCGATCTCGTGAAGGCCCTCCAGCACCTCGGTTTCCAGCCCGTGCACCCGGGCGAGCGGTGCCGCTGTGATCTGCGTCCGAACCAGGGTGGAGGCGTACAGGGCAAGGATCCGCTCGTTCGCCAATGCGCGGGACAACGTCTCGGCCTGACGCTCGCCGAGTTCGGTCAGCCCGGGCCCCGGGTGCGCCGTGTCCAGCTGGCCCAGCACATTGCCGGGCGTCTGGCCGTGCCGGATGAGCAGAAGCCTCATTTGAGGTGATCCACCAGCTGGTCCGCGATGCCCGTGTACTTGCCCGGGGTCAGCGCCAGCAGGCGGGCTTCGGCGTCGGCGGGCAGGCCGAGGCTCTGAACGAATTCCTGCATCCGGGCGGCATCCACGCGCTGTCCGCGGGTCAGGTCCTTGAGCCGTTCGTACGGGTTTTCCATGCCGTCGACGCCGGCGATGGCCTCGGCGCGCATGACCATCTGGATGGCCTCGCCGAGGACTTCCCAGTTGGTGTCCAGGTCCGCGGCCAGCACGTCCTCGGCAACCTTGAGCCGGTCCAGGCCCTTGGCAACGTTGGAGATGGCGAGCAGCGAGTGGCCGAACGCCACACCGATGTTGCGCTGCGAGGAGGAGTCGGTGAGATCGCGCTGCCAGCGGGAGGTGACCAGGGTGGAGCCGAGGACGTCCAGGAGGCCGGAGGAGATCTCGAGGTTGGCCTCGGCGTTTTCGAAACGGATCGGGTTCACCTTGTGCGGCATGGTTGAGGAGCCCGTGGCGCCTGCCACCGGGATCTGCACGAAGTACCCGATCGAGATGTAGCTCCAGATGTCGGTGCAGACGTTGTGCAGGATGCGGTTGAAACGCGCGACGTCGGCATAGAGTTCGGCCTGCCAGTCATGGCTTTCGATCTGGGTGGTCAGCGGGTTCCAGGTCAGGCCGAGGCCTTCGACGAAGCCCTTGGCGACGTGCTCCCAGTCGGCGCCCGGGACGGACGCGACGTGGGCGGCGTAGGTGCCGGTGGCGCCGTTGATCTTGCCGAGGTATTCGGTGCGGGCGATCCGGTCCAGCTGCCGGTTGAGCCGGTGCGCGATGACTGCCAGTTCCTTGCCCAGCGTGGTGGGCGTGGCGGGCTGGCCGTGGGTGCGGGAGAGCATCGGCACGGCGCGGTTGTCCCCGGCCATGGCGCTGATCTGGCCGACGAGGGCGCGGGCCGCAGGCAGCCACACGTCCTCCACGGCCCCCTTGATGCCCAGGGCGTAGGAGAGGTTGTTGATGTCTTCCGAGGTGCAGCCGAAGTGCACCATGGCGGTCAGGTGATGGATTCCGATGCCGGGCAGGCGGCGGCCGATGTAGTACTCCACGGCCTTGACATCGTGGACCGTAACGGCCTCGATCTCGGCGAGTTCGGTGACGGAGGCGGCGTCGAACTCCGTGACGATCGCACGCAGTTGCTCCTGTTGTTCCGCCGTGAGCGGTCCGGCCCCGGGCAGGACGCTGTTGCCGGTCAGGTGGATCAGCCACTCGACCTCCACAGCCACGCGGTCGCGGTTCAGGGCAGCCTCGGAAAGGTAGTCGACCAGCGGCGCGACGGCGGACTGGTAGCGGCCATCCAGCGGGCCGAGCGCGATCTGGTGGTCGGACGCGGCGAGGGCCAGGCGTCCGGACGGCGTGCGGGTATCGGCTGTGGCGGCAGTTTCAGGCATATGGCGATTCTTTCACGAAGTGCCGCCGGGCCTTAAGCGCCCCCGTCCTTATGACATTGCCGGATGACATTGCCGGCTGGCAGCGCATGGCGGTCCGGGATGTTGTCCACATAGCCGGGCGGCTCTCTTCAGCGGGCACAGGCCGCCCCGCTAGCGTCGGTTCATGGGCAGCTGGATGAGGCAGGTCACTGGGACGAGGCCGGGGTGAGGCCGGGATGAGGCCGGTCAACGGGATAGCACCGGGACCGGCGCGCAGTGTGGCGGTGCAGGACATGGCGGTGCAGGACATGGCGGTTCTTGGCGTGACGGCCGCCGACGCCCTTGAGTGCGCTTCGCGCAGTTATGAAGTCCAGCAGTTTGCTGCGCGCGTTGCGCGGTGCGCCGATGAGGCTGATGCCGTGCTCGCCGCCCTCGCCCGCCTTGAGCTGCAGTCGTGGCAGTCACCGGCCGGCCGCGCCTACCGTGTGGCCTTGTCCCTGCACACGGCGGCGCTGCACCGAAGCCGGGACGCGCTGCTCGATGCTGGTGCCGTGGTGCTCCGGCACGCCCGGAA
>NZ_CAKKMM010000429.1:0-3763 GCF_918698205.1 Microbacterium sp. Bi128
CTCATCGTCCAGGTCATTCCCCAGGCCAAGGACGAGTTCACCTGCTACTCCTGCTTCCTGGTCCGGCACCGGTCCCAGCTCGCGCGACAACGGGACGGCCACCCGTACTGCATCGAGTGCGCGGGATAAGACATGCCGCAAGCTATCCGGTCGCGCAAAGGAGCGATGCTTCAAGTTCAACGCGCTCTCTCGCACCCATGCTCCGCGCGCCCTGCGCTGACATCAGATTCAGGCACGCAGGCCAGGCTGTGAGCCAAGGGCACGGCCAGCCCCAGTAGCCAGTGCTGCAGGTCAGGCTGCCAGGACTGGCGACAGGGCCGCGGACACCGCGGTGTTCTGCGTCAGGAGGCTGATCTGGTAGTCGTGCTGGCGAGGGTCGACGTGCACCGGCAGGTGATGCGACTTTGCGCACGCACGAAGCTCTCCCATGGCGTCGGAGTCAGTCTGTGCGCGCGTCACATCGAGTTCCAGCGACAGTCCTGAGGCGAGCGAGCTGGCGCGCTGGACCACGCCGTAGAGGCCATTGAGGTTCTGAACCGTCACGTGGCCCTGGACCTTGACGTGGGCCTTGGCGCCATCGAGGTCCACACGGACCAGCACCCGCAGCTTCTCGTTCACACACTTCTCCGCTCTAAAACGGGCCACCGCGCTGTGGCCCTCGACAACGATAGACGCAATGTGACCTGGATAACAACAGATCAACCTGAACAGGGCGCAACCGTGCGGAGGGACGACCGCGGCGCGCACGGCCATTAAGGACTCCGGGGCAGTGCACGGGCGCTTCCGTCCAAGTTCCGGGCGGCGAGGACAGCTTGAGGTGCGGCCTGAGGTGCCCAAGCAGGTCCGGCCAATGGCTCGGGCGAGGAACAGCCACAACTGCGCGGTCATCACCCAGCCTCTTCGCCGCGGACGAGCCTGCCTTTGATCTTGCGGATCAGGCCGAGCTGCTGGGCGCCTTCACGCAGCAGGAGCCCGGGCACGGTCTGGTCCTCGCGGTTGCCTTTGACGATCCAGTCCCGGACCCGGTCGAGTTCGGTCATTTCCTCATGGACCTCGGCCGGCGGCCCCCATCCTCGCAGCGGTGAGGGCTAGGCCTCGGGGCCGATGCGGCGGGCGAGCCAGCGGTAAGGGGCGGTCATCGCCTCGGCGACGTCCCTGTCCACTAGTGCGGCCCGTCAAGGCCTGCCCCGGCCAGGTAGGAGCGGAACTCGCGGCGAATGCCCGGAGGCAGCCGATGCATCAGTTCTTGGAGCACTGCTGGCTGCCGGGATCCGGTCCGTTGACAGCAACGGACGGGAAGAGCAGTGCCAATTCGTGGTTGATGGCAGCGATATCCAGCTGCGCCGGCGCTGCGTTTCCGCCTCCTTCTGTCAGATTGAGATCCAAGACCGGTAACCGGTGGGGTGCAGAAAACGCCCGCTGGACCCTAATCTGACAATATTTGGTTGGCCGCCTGACGTCAGTCTGGGGTGTAGCTAACCCTGACAGGGCGTGCTGCATATGTGCGGCATGAGTAATCGGTGATATCGGACTCCTAAAAGGCCTGGTCCTCGGTGGGCGAAGGGAATCAATCGTGGTGAGCAGCCTTCTCACGCTTAGATCATGGAAATGCAGCGGCGGTTTTACTGTGGTCGTTTCCGGAGGAGAAGCACCGCCAGGTCGCGGACTACGGCGTCGATGGAAGCCCTACGGCTTGCGTGCTTCGCGCCGGCGGGCTTTTCGTGGCGTGCTGGTACCGGTGTTTGTTCGCCGGTTGGCTGAGAAATCCGGCCTACATCGGTATGGATGGGGTAGTAAAAGATGAGGTCGGTGCTCCGTCGACGGATGGGGATCTCGGGTGGCAGCGTGGGCTCCAAATGTTCTGGGCCGTCGTGGCAGTGTTGGACCGCACACGGGTACATCACGCCCAAGAGGGCCACGCTGTATTCCTGGGCACGATAGTGCTGCGCCGCCCAGTGGGTCGTGGAGAAATAGCTTGCGCCACTGCGCAATGCTCCCTTCCTGGCAAGGGCCCTCATTGTGTTCCTTTCTGACATCACGATTGTTCAGCTGTCCCTGACCGTGGGTTGACGTGGTTATTGGAGCGAACAGGCTTGGGGAAATCTCTTCGGCTGCCTTGGAGTTCCAATGCCGACGGGCTCGTCCTCATTTTTCACCAGTTTGGCCCCGTCACCTCGCAGCTCCGGCGTCCGTGCCCACGACGGCGCTGCTGGCGGCATGGTTCCTCATACGGTCCGCCAGCACGTTGCTCTGGAACGTCAGAGTTCTT
This sequence comes from Microbacterium sp. Bi128, assembly GCF_918698205.1. Taxonomy (NCBI): domain Bacteria; kingdom Bacillati; phylum Actinomycetota; class Actinomycetes; order Micrococcales; family Microbacteriaceae; genus Microbacterium; species Microbacterium sp. Bi128. The sequence continues at coordinate 2,270 of NZ_CAKKMM010000429.1, forward strand.
TGAGAACCGTTGCCAGGCGCGCGTGCCCTACCTCAATCCTTTCTGGGGTTTGCGATGCGCAGCAAAGTCGAAGTGCATTGCCGAAACTTCCGGAAACCGAGAAGGCGCGACCCGGGATGAAGGCTACGCCTTGGGCAACTGCAACCTCGAACAGTTTTGAAGTGTCAATCGCGTTGTTGAAGGTGACCCATAGGAAGAAGCCGCCCTCTGGATTGGTCCACGTGGCTAGTGCCGTCGGCCCAGGGAATGTTAATGGCGGAGACTGAAGGCGTTGACATGTCATCCTCTTTTCTTGTGGCGGCTATTGAGCTGTGTATCCGCCGTCTATGGGCAACGAGGTGCCGGTGATGTAAGAGGCTTCATCCGAGGCCAGATATGCCACGGCTCCGGCCACGTCGCTTGGAAGTGCAAGCCGTTTAAGGGGGATTTGGTCAACAACCCTTGCTTCGGCCGCTGCTGGATCTGCATGCGTTTCCAGCCACTCGTCGTATAGCGGTGTCTTTGTCATGCCTGGGGCAACGGCGTTTACTCGGATGTTGTAGGGGGCCAGGTCCACGGCTGCAGCCTTCGTCAGCGCCAGCATTGCTCCCTTGCTGGCGCTGTAAATCCCCATGGTGGGCACTCCGATTGAGGCCAAACGTGAAGTGATGTTGATGATCGATCCGCCAGTGTCCTGCATGGTTCGGGCGGCCGCTTGCAGAAGGCGGATGGCAGCGAAAGTGTTGACTTCGAAGACTTCTCGGATCTCCTTGTCGGGAACTAACAGAAGGTCTCCCGTATGATCGACCGCGGCGTTGTTGACCAGCACGTCGAGTCGACCAAAGCGTGAAACTGCTGCGGAGGTGAGGGCATTGCCTGATTCTTCGTCTTTGATGTCCGTGGAATAGAAGTGCAGATGGGAACCGAGTGCCGCTTCAAGTCGTCGCCCTCGCTCGATTGACCGCCCGGTTGCCAGCACCTGGGCTCCTTCGGCTACCAGTCTGCGGGCGATTGTTTCCCCGATACCGGAAGTAGCGCCTGTGACCAACGCGACTTTGCCCGCTAGGCGGGCATTGGAAGTTGATTGCGATAGCACTTTGAATCCTCTCGTAGGCACATTTCGTGCGTGCCAGATGTCTTCGCCTCCGCTTTCCAAGCATTCCCTATCGTTTGGTGCTCTTCCGGGGTACAGGTTTTGATTCCTTAGATGCGATGGCCGCAGTTGACTGCTACGAGTACGCGCGCACTGTCGACTGTGTTTGGAGTGGGCAGGCTGGTCCCTGCTCACCGTCAGGAAGAGGCCGTGTTTGTACCGCTGCGGGTAATTTCCAGTGCCTGGGCGGCCAGTGTCAGGTGTTCGGGAGGAATGGCCGCCACCAGGCCGCCGAAGTTGTCTGCGTTGCGCCCGTCCTCGAGGACAAAGACGCGTACCACTTTGGGTTCGTCTACCTGCTGCCCAGGTTTCGCTGGAACCCGAGGCCACGTCCGGTGAGAATGACCACTCCTTTGTTACAC
>NZ_CAKKMM010000430.1:0-3736 GCF_918698205.1 Microbacterium sp. Bi128
GTGGACTCCGACGCAGGCCGAGGGAGTCCCAGTTCCGCGGCCAGGAATTCCAGCACGTCGCCGAGTTCGGCCGGTTCATTGTCCACGCCCAGATAGACCGCCGCCGGAACCGTGCCCATGGTGCACAGATGGACGATCGCGGCGGCGGCGTCGTCGCGGTGGATCCGGTTGGTGAAACGCGAAGCAGCAGGAATGACCGCGGTTCCGCCGCGCACCTGGTCGATCAATCGCGTCCGGCCGGGGCCGTAGATTCCGCCGAGCCGCAGCACTACGGGGGTGATGCCGGTGCCGCGCAGGCGGCTGTGGAGGAGTTCCTCTGCTTCGCGGATGATGCGGCCCGAGAACCCGCCGGGTTCCGGCGTCGTGCGTTCATCAATCCAGCCGCCGCCGGCATCTCCGTAGACGGCGGTCGAGGACACAAACAGGACCCTGCGGACGTTTGCCCCGGAGGCGAGGACCGCGTCCAGGACGTTCGACAGCCCGTCCACGTAGGCGGCACGGTACGCCTCCTCGGTCGGGGAATCCGCGGCAATCGCGACGACGACGGCGGTGGTGTCCGCCGGGATGGGCGGCAGCTCAGCGGAGCCCAGGTCAGCGGCGACTCCCTCGATGGCGGTCGGGAGTTTCTCCGGCGAGCGGCGCCACCCCACCACGCGGTGGCCAGCCGCCGCGAAACGCAGCCCGGCCTCGGTGCCAAGATCGCCGCAACCGGCCAGCAGAATAGTCATGAAGCCAGTCTGCCAGCCTTCGGGAAGCGCCACGGACAGGCTTGAGAAAATCTTGAACTGATCTTGTCGTCCGCTGAAGCCTTGCCTTGAACTGGGCCGGGCATCGTTGTAAGGGTCAGCCAGGGGGCTGGCGGATGCTACATACGTCGCCCGGCCAGCCAAGGCCGGCCCCACGAAACGGAACTCTGATGGGTCTCAACCTCAATTCCACCTCCAGCAAGGTCCTTGCGTCCGCAGCACTCCTCGCCGCGGCCGCCGGCGTGGCCGGGATGGGTACCTACGGTGGCTTCACCGCCAGCACGTCGGCTTCCGCAGCGGTCAATTCCGCCACCGTGAACTTGGCCGGTGGCACCAACGACCGGCTCAACGTGGCGGCGACAGGAACCATTCCGGGCGACTCCATGCAGCGCGCGGTTACCCTGGTCAACAATGGCGACCAGAACCTGACCGGGCTTACCCTCACCACCACCGCCACGACGTCGTCCATTCTGGACACCGACGCCACGAACGGTCTGCAGCTGCAAATTGAGAGCTGTCCTGTCGCGTGGACTGAAGCCGGGGCGTCCCCGTCCTTCACCTACACGTGCTCGGCCGGTGCGCCTACCACTGTCCTGCCTCTTCGCCGGGTGGTCGGGGTCAATCCGCTGCCGAACACGCTGAAGTCCCTGACTGCAGGCAACACCGACTTCCTTCGCGTCACCATGTCTGTTCCGGCCGCGGCGGACAACACCTTCCAGGGCAAGAACAGCTCCATCAAGTTCAGTTTCGATGCCACCTTCCGCCAGGCAGGCGCCAAGTAGGCCATGCTCGGGGGCACAGTGCGGCCTGGTCTCGGCCGTACTGAGCCCCCGGTTTTACCTGTACCAGCAACGCCGGCAGGAGGTACCGTCCCGTGAGCGCAGCAATCACCGCAGATTCCAGGGACTCCACCGATCTCCCCTCAGCAGATGGCACCGTGCAGGAGAGTCCAGTCCAGGACCATTCCGTATCCAGCCGTGCACGACGCCGGGCCCAACCGGTGCCGCCCGCCCGGGGGCGCCTGTTGTCCAAGGCGGTAGGTGCCGCCGGGAGTGCTGTGCTCACGGTCCTCCTCGTCGCCGCTGCCTTAGTATTTCTCTTCCTCGCCGTCGGGCCGCGCTTCCTGAACTATCAGACGTCCACTATGCTCACGGGGAGCATGTCGCCGGGGATCAACCCGGGGGACGTCGTCGTCAGCGTGAAGACGCCGGTCTCCGAGCTGAAGGTCGGCGACGTCATCACCTACAGCATCCCCATTGACGATCACCGGATTGAAACCCACCGGGTGGCGAGCATCAAGCGCGACGATGCCGGCGCGACGTCGGTGACCACCAAGGGCGACGCGAACGCCGGACCAGACCCTTGGACTGCGTTGTTGTCCGAGGACTACGTCTACACGCAGGCCGGAGTCGTGCCGTATCTGGGCCACGGCATCAGGGCGCTGCGTGAGCCGCTTGCCCAGTCGGTCCTCCTCTACGGCGCCTCTGCCCTGTTCGTCGTCGTCGTGCTGACGGCGATCTGGCGGAAGCCGCGCTAACCGGCGGAGGCGTGGTCCTGGATTCCGCGCAGGCCGGCGGGATTGGCCGCTGCTTCCACCGGCGCCATGCGGTAGCCAACGCCGCGCACCGTGCGGATGAACCGCGGTTCGCGGCCACTGTCGCCAAGTTTCTTGCGCAGGTTGCCGACGTGCACCTCCACGAGGTGCTCCTCCCTGGGCCATTCGTTGCCCCAGACCTGGGTCAACAGGGCCTTCCGGGTCCACACACGACGCGGTGCCCCGGCCAGGGCCTCCAGGAGGTCAAATTCGGTGCGCGTCAATTCCAGTTCGACACCATGGAGGGACGCCACCCGGCCCTCGGCCTCGACAACCAGCGGCCCGTGCCGGAGGACGCCGTGGGCATCTGTGTGCCGGATGCCGGAACCTATGGGTGCGGCGGACTCGGGCGACTGCTCCCCGGACGCCGCGGGCGCGGCGGCGCTGGCCGGCAAGGAGACCGGGGGGACGGCGCCGACGTCGCTCGCACGACGGCGGGGAGGCGCCCCAGGGGCACCGGGCGCCCCGGGTGTACCGGATGCTGAGTCGCGGTGCGCTGAGTCGCGGTGCGCTGAGTCCCCGGGAGCGGGCGCTGTGAGAGCGGCCGGCATGAAATCCGTTGCACGGCGCCGCGGCGTGGGGCGTTGCGCGGTGGGCCGGTGCCGCCGCATCACTGCCGTCACCCGGGCCTGAACCGAGCGCGGGCTGAACGGCTTCCGAATGAAATCATCCGCACCAATCTCCAGTCCCATCACCTCGTCGATCTCGTCCGACCGGGCCGTGATCATGACGACGTAGGCATCGGAGAATTTGCGCAGCCGGCGGCAGACCTCCACGCCGTCCAAATCCGGAAGCTCCAGCTCCAGCGTGACAAGGTCCGGGCGGTGTTCCTGGATCTTCAGGAGGCCTTCGGCTCCGGAACCGGCCTCAAAGACGGCGAAGCCCTGCAACTGAAGTGTTCGGCAGATGAGGAGTCGCACGTCGTCGTCGCCCTCTACAACCACAGCGCGGAGCTGACCCGGTGAATCCAACATAACCCCAGCTTCTAAGACCAATTGACCCGTGAGTAGCAACCACCCCATGCGTCACGGAGTGTGACACAAGCCACAGGTGTAACAGTGGGATTCAGGCTAACAGGTTTTCTTGAGCAAAAGTTGAAGTTCAACCCGGCACGGTGTTGAGGCTCGGCTGTCAGAGTTGAGGCAACGATCAACGGCCCGGAGAGAAAGTGCCATCAGTGAACCTCGCCAAGCACTCTGCGGCATCCCTGCAGGTCCGGTCCGCGGGGTTGGCTCATCGGGCTGGGCTGCTGGCCGTCCCTCTGGCTGTGGCATTGGTGCTGGGGGCTCCCGGGCTGGCCTACGGGGCGTTCACGGCTCGAACCACTGCCGCCCTGAACGTGGGCACCTATACGGTCCCTGCGCCGGCATCCATCGGCGGCACGCTGGTATGCACC
>NZ_CAKKMM010000431.1:0-3734 GCF_918698205.1 Microbacterium sp. Bi128
CGGGACTCAGCAGGGGCTCCCGGGTGCGCGCCTCGCGCACTGTCAGTGGCTCCACGGCCAGGCCGCATGTCTGCTGGACTTCCCTCAAGTCCGCGAGCGCGCGCCGGTCCGCCGCGTCGGCCCCCACCGCCAAGGTCGGCGTCGTTAAGTAGCCGGTACCCGCCGGCGGATCCGCGCCGGCGGCACCGGCGTCGAGAGCCGCAGCGAATCCTGGCCACAACCGGGAGGCCTCGAGCATCAGTTCCAGGAGCTGTTCCTCCTGGTAGTGCAGTTCACTCACGGGGGCCAGCATGCCGGCCGCGGCCCAGCTGGCTCCGCTGCCGGGAGCATCATCGATCAGGACCACGGATCGGCCCGAGCGGATGGCCTCGAACGCGATGCCATGGCCGATCACCCCGCCGCCGATCACGGCCACGTCGGCAGTCGTATCCCCCGCGATGATTCCCTCTGCGGTACCGGTCCCTGTGTCACAAACCTGGGCGGCGGCGTCATTTGCGGCTCCGGCTGCACGGCCTGCTCGTGTGCCCATGAAAAATTCCTTCCCTACGCCGGTACTAGCCGGATCAGGTCAAGCGGTCGGCTCTGATGCCCTCTCAGCCGGGCAGCGGCGACATGGCTGCTGCGGGCTCCCGCGGTATGCGCCCAGTTTAGAGGAACTAGGCTGGTCCCATGAGCCAGGACCCTCTCCACACCACCGCCCGCCTCTATCTCTGCACCGACGCCCGCAGGGACCGCGGCGACTTCGAGGACTTCGTGGACGCCGCCTTCGCCGGCGGCGTGGACATCATCCAGTTGCGCGACAAGTCGCTCGAGGCCTCCGAGGAGCTGGAACTGCTGGAGGTCCTGCACACCGCAGCGCAGCGCCACGGGCGGCTGTGGGCCGTCAATGACCGGGCGGACATCGCCTCCCTGTCCGGGGCTCCGGTGTTCCATGTCGGCCAGAAGGACATTTCGCTCGACGCCGCCCGCGGCTTTCTCGGCAAGGATGCCGTGATCGGCCTGTCCACCCACAGCCCGAAGCAGGTGGACGCCGCCATCGCTGCCGCGCCAGGCCGCAAAGGGCTCGATTATTTCTGTGTGGGCCCCGTGTGGGCGACGCCCACCAAGCCCGGACGCGCCGCCGTCGGCCTCGATCTGGTGCGCTACGCCGCCCAGGCGATCGGCGGGGCGGACGCGGAGGGAACCGGCAAGGTCGACGAAAGCGTGCTGCCGTGGTTCGCGATCGGCGGGATCGACCTCAGTAACGTGGAGCAGGTAATCGATGCCGGTGCCCGGCGGATCGTCGTGGTCCGGGCGATCACCGACGCCACTGATCCGGCCCACGCCGCCGGAGCCTTGCTGGCGGCGCTGGACGCCGCCGCATCCTAAGCAGGTCCCCAGCCAGTAATGCCGGCCGGCACTGAATCTATCCGGCGAGACCCAGCTCCGTCATCCGGCGCGCGTGATTCGCTGCGAGTTCGGCTGCCAGGCCGTTGACCAGCGCCCGGGCGCCGGCGTCGTCCAGCCCTGACAGTCCGCCGAGGAACGCGTGCTCGGCGCTGACACGCTGGGCGTGGTTCAGTACTTCCCCCAGCAGACGCCTGGCCCACAACGCCAGGCGCGACGCCAGCCGCGGGTCATCGGCCAGGGCCGCCTTGATGCGCGCCTGCAGCACGGCCGTGGACTCACCGGTGGAGCGGACCTGCCCGATCAACTCACGGGTCGCGGCGTCGACGTACCGGCCCACGACGCCGTAAAAGTCCGCGGCGACCGTGTCGATCACGTAGGCCTTCATGAGGGCCTCGTACCAGTCCGACGGGCGCGTGCGTTCGTGGAAGTGGTCCACCGAGGGCTGGAACGGCAGCATGGCGGCCTCCGTATCCAGGCCCATGTGTTCGAGCCGGATTCGGACGAGTTCGTAATGCTGGAACTCGACCACCGCCATCCTGCCCAGCAACGCACGGTCATGCAGCGTGGGCGAATACCGGGCACTCGAGGACAGCCGCTCGAAGGCGGAAAGCTCGCCGTACGCCAAGACTCCCAGCAGGTCGGCAAGGAAGCTGTTGTAGAGGGCAGGATCGTCCGCAGTTGCGCTCATCATCCAAGACTAATAGCGGAAATCGGGCTACCCTGATTTTCGTGTCACATCATCGCCTGACCCCCAGTGTCCACGAGCAGCAGAACCAGCTTGCCGGGGCACTCAAGGCGTTGCGCACCACGCTGGAACTGCCCGGCCCGTTCCCCGAGGATGTGCTGCGCGACGCGGAGGCGGCGGTGGCCGAGCACAAGCTCCCGGACCTTGACCTCACGCACGTCGAGTTCGTGACTATCGATCCGGCATCGTCCACCGACCTGGACCAGGCCCTGTTTATCGAACGGAGCAACGGCGGCTACAAGGTCTTCTACGCCATCGCCGACGTCCCCTCCTTTGTCGCCCCGGGCGGGGCGCTGGACGCCGAGACCCGGCGCCGCGGCCAGACCTTCTACACCCCGGACGGCCGGATTCCGCTGCATCCGGAGATTATCAGCGAGGCCGCCGGCAGCCTGCTCGCCGGGCAGCTGTGCGCGGCGTTCGTCTGGGAGTTCGAGCTCGACGCCGCGGCAGAGGTCGCCTCGGTCCTCGTGCGCCGGGCACAGGTCCGCAGCCGCGCGAAGCTCAACTACAAAGGCGTCCAGGCCGAGCTCGACGCCGGCACCGCGGCGCCCGTGCTGCAGCTGCTGAAAGAAGTAGGCCTCAAACGGGTGGAACTGGAACGACTCCGCGGCGGCGCGAGCCTGAACATGCCGGAACAGGAGATCCAGCAACTGCCCGACGGCGGCTACCGGATCGTAGCGGCCCCGCCGCTGCCGGTGGAGGACTGGAACGCCCAGATTTCACTCATGACCGGGATGGCCGCCGCGGCGCTCATGCTCCAGGGCAAAGTCGGCATCCTGCGCACCATGCCCGCCCCGGACGAGGCATCACTGCGCCACTTCCACCGGCAGACCCACGCCCTCGGCAAGCCCTGGGACGGGGAAACGCGCTACGGCGAGTACCTGCGGACCCTTGACCCGACGGACCCCCGGCAGCTGGCCATTGTGCATTCGGCCGGGATGCTCTTCCGCGGTGCCGGATACACACCCTTCGACGGCACAGTGCCCAACGCCGCCGTCCAGTCCGCCATCGGCGCCGCGTACGCCCATTCCACGGCACCGCTGCGGCGGCTGGTCGACCGCTTCGTGCTGGTAATCTGTGAGGCCCTGAGCAACGGCACCGAAGTTCCTGCCTGGGCCAGGGCCGCGCTGCCCTCCCTCCCGGCGATCATGGCTACCTCGGACCAGTTGGCGGCAAAACTGGAGCGGCTGGCGCTGGACACCGTTGAGGCGGCCCTGCTCGTCAACCACGTCGGCCAGGAATTCGACGCTGTCGTCATCTCCGGTCCCAAGCCGGCCAAGGGCACCAACGGCACCAGCAACGGCAACGGCGGGAAGACCAACGGCAACGGAAACGGCCCGTCCGGGATCGTCCAGATCGCCGAGCCCGCCGTGACCGCACGCTGCCCCGGCGAGCTGGAACCGGGCACCAAAGTCCGGGTCCGGGTGGTGTCCTCGGACATCGTCACGCGGGAAATCCAGTTGGAGCTCGTGGGCTGACGGCCGGCTATCGGTCCGTTGACGGCCCGCTGGCCGTCCTCACGCCGTCCCCACGCCGTCGCCAGCCAGCGCTCCCGGCCGCCCTCCCGGTCACTTCCCGAGGCGCAATCACCCGCCCAGTC
>NZ_CAKKMM010000432.1:0-3726 GCF_918698205.1 Microbacterium sp. Bi128
AGCCGGGCGCCGTCCGGACTCAGCGTCAAACCGGTCACTGTGGGGATCGCGAGGTAGTGGTCCAGATCGTGGAAGGGGGTCTCGGGTTGTTCGCTCAGGGTCTCTGAGTCCTTAGCAGCCATGCACCGATTCAACACCGAATGTGGCATCGATCACAAAACGTTCACTAAGAGTGAAACATTGCTTTCAGATAGGGCTCCCGAATCATGCGGGACGGGCCCTGGCGCTTCAGCACGGACACCGTCCGCCGTTCGCCGAAGATGGCCGCTAAGCCAGCTCCCATAGCGGCCATCTCTGGCAAATGGTTCACGACGGCGGGCAACGCAAAGGCCCCGCCGCCCCTTTCGGGGCAGCGGGGCCGATGTTGCTGGTGCTTAGACGCTCGGAGCGATCTCCGGGATGCGCGGCTTGGCGTTGCCGGCGAAGGTGACCTTCGCGTCGTCGCCTTCGCCTTCGACGTCCACCACCACGATGTCGCCGGCGTGCAGTTCGCCGAAGAGGATCTTCTCGGAGAGCTGGTCCTCGATCTCGCGCTGGATGGTGCGGCGCAGCGGCCGGGCACCCATGGCGGGGTCGTAGCCGCGGGTCGCCAGGAGCACCTTGGCCGCGGACGTGAGCTCGATGCCCATGTCCTTGTCCTTGAGGCGCTTCTCCAGGCGGGCGACGAACATGTCCACGATCTCGATGATCTCGTCCTGCGTCAGCTGCGGGAAGACCACAACATCGTCAACACGGTTCAGGAACTCGGGGCGGAAGTGCTGCTTGAGCTCCTCCGTGACCCGGGCCCGCATCCGGTTGTAGCCGGTCTGCGTGTCCGTGCCGGACTGGAAGCCAGTGGCAACGCTCTTGGAGATGTCCCGGGTGCCGAGGTTCGTGGTCATGATGATCACGGTGTTCTTGAAGTCCACCACGCGGCCCTGGGAGTCGGTCAGGCGGCCGTCTTCCAGGATCTGCAGGAGCGAGTTGAAGAGATCGGCGTGCGCCTTCTCCACTTCATCGAACAGGACCACGGAGAACGGACGACGGCGGACCTTCTCGGTCAGCTGGCCGCCTTCCTCGTAGCCCACGTAGCCCGGAGGGGCACCGAAGAGCCGCGACACCGTGTGCTTCTCCGAGTACTCGGACATGTCCAGGGTGATCAGGGCGTCTTCCTCGCCGAACAGGAACTCGGCGAGGGCCTTGGCCAGTTCGGTCTTGCCGACGCCGGTGGGGCCGGCGAAGATGAAGGAGCCGCCCGGACGCTTGGGGTCCTTGAGGCCTGCACGGGTGCGCCGGATCGCCTGGGACAGGGCCTTGATGGCCTCGTTCTGGCCGACCACGCGCTTGTGGAGCTCGTCTTCCATCTTCAGCAGGCGCGAGGACTCTTCCTCGGTCAGCTTGAAGACCGGTATGCCGGTGGAGTTCGCCAGCACTTCAGCGATGAGGTCTTCATCAACTTCGGAGATGTCGTCCATGCCGCCGGTCTTCCACTGGCGTTCCTTTTCGGCGCGCTCGGCAATGAGCTTCTGCTCCTTGTCGCGCAGCGACGCGGCGCCTTCGAAGTCCTGCGCGTCGATCGCGGATTCCTTCTCCAGCTTCATGGCGGCGATCTTCTCGTCCATGATCTTGAGCTCCGGCGGGGCAGTCATGCGGCGGATGCGGAGCCGCGCACCTGCCTCGTCGATCAGGTCGATCGCCTTGTCCGGCAGGAAGCGGTCCGAGATGTAGCGCTCGGAAAGGGCCGCCGCCGAGGCGAGGGCGCCGTCGGTGATGGTGACGCGGTGGTGTGCCTCATACCGGTCGCGGAGGCCCTTGAGGATCTCAATCGCGTGCGCGACGGAGGGTTCCTTGACCTGGATCGGCTGGAAGCGGCGCTCCAGCGCGGCATCCTTCTCGATGTGCTTGCGGTATTCGTCCAGCGTGGTGGCCCCGATGGTCTGGAGTTCGCCGCGGGCCAGCATGGGCTTCAGGATCGAGGCCGCATCGATGGCGCCTTCGGCGGCACCGGCACCCACCAGGGTGTGGATCTCATCGATGAACAGGATGATGTCACCGCGCGTGCGGATCTCCTTGAGGACCTTCTTCAGGCGCTCTTCGAAGTCGCCGCGGTAGCGGGAGCCGGCCACGAGGGACCCAAGGTCCAGCGTGTACAGCTGCTTGTCCTTGATGGTCTCAGGGACGTCGCCGCGGACGATCGCCTGGGCCAGGCCCTCGACGACGGCGGTCTTGCCGACGCCGGGCTCACCAATCAGCACGGGGTTGTTCTTGGTGCGGCGGGAAAGGACCTGCATGACGCGTTCCATTTCCTGCTCGCGGCCGATCACGGGGTCCAGTTTGTTCTCGCGCGCCGCCTGGGTCAGGTTGCGGCCGAACTGGTCCAGGACAACGGACCCGGCCGGGGTCCCCTCAGCCTGCCCGGGGCCGACACCGGCGCCCGTGGCTTCCTTGCCCTGGTAACCCGAGAGCAGCTGGATGACCTGCGAGCGGACCCGGTTCAGGTCTGCGCCGAGCTTGACGAGCACCTGGGCGGCAACGCCTTCGCCCTCCCGGATAAGGCCGAGGAGGATGTGCTCGGTACCAATGTAGTTATGGCCCAGCTGCAGCGCCTCGCGCAGCGAGAGCTCCAGGACCTTCTTGGCGCGGGGGCTAAAGGGGATGTGGCCGGAGGGCGCCTGCTGGCCCTGGCCGATGATCTCCTGGACCTGCTCGCGGACACCGTCGAGCGAAATGCTCAAGGATTCAAGGGCTTTGGCGGCAACACCTTCACCCTCATGGATCAGACCCAAGAGGATGTGTTCGGTACCAATGTAATTGTGGTTCAGCATGCGTGCCTCTTCTTGGGCAAGCACAACTACGCGACGGGCACGGTCCGTAAATCGCTCAAACATTTCGCCACACTCCTAGCTACGACGTACTTTGATGCTACGTGGCCGGGTTCCAGATTTGGGGCTTGTTCGCCACAGGGGAAACCGGAGGGTTGCGCAACCGCGCCCGGACCGGGTCCCCGGCAAGGGGCAAGAACCGTCCGGAACCCCACCGGACGGGCGCAACCGGCCGCCAAGCTGGCCGGCCGGGTGGACGGGCGCACCGCCGGACGGGCGCCGTCGGCCGCGCAAAGGTGCCCGAATTGACGAAGATGGCCGCTAAGCCTGGCCCCATAGCGGCCACCGTCGGCAAATGGTTCACTTCGTGCGGGACATATGCCTGGAAATGCTGCAGGGGAGGAACATGGGCGGCGGAGCCTGTTCATCGCCGGACGGGCGAGCCGATCTGCCGGACGGGCGCACCGACGCCGGCATGGCAATGCCCCCGTCAGATAACGGGGGCATTGGCATTTGACAGTCGCTCGATTACGACGGCATGAAACGTGATTGCGGCTTGATACTGCGCCCACATGCCGGTGCCGGCACTGCGGCCTGACGCCGGGCCCTGCTAGGAATTAGCCTTTTGGTAGGCTTCCTGAATTTCAGCCTGGATGCGTCCGCGGCTGTTTACCGCATAGCCGTTGTCCCGTGCCCACTGGCGGATCTGGGCAGAGTCCTGATTCCGTCCGCTGGAAATTTTCGTGCGCGTGGCGCGTCCGCTTGACGTTTTGCGCGCGTGCGTCACAAATCGGTCCACCGCGGAGCGCAGTTCTGATGCATTGCTTGACGACAGGTCAATTTCGTAGCTGACGCCGTCAAGGCCAAACCGGACAGTTTCGTCCGCGGATCCCCCATCCAGATCATCAACGAGGATGATTTTTAC
>NZ_CAKKMM010000433.1:0-3715 GCF_918698205.1 Microbacterium sp. Bi128
ACCGCCTTGCCGGGCACGCCGTCCTGCACGCCATCACGCAGCTCCCGACGTCGGCGATCGTCCTGGACCTGGCCGGCTTGCGGGCCACGAAGATCCAGCTCAACGGGCGCAGGGTACGCCGGTTCACGCAGCGGGCCGAGCAGCTCGTTGTCTACCCCGACAACCCGCTGCTCGCCACCGAGGCCTTCACGCTGGACATCCGCTATGAGGGGTACCCCGCGCCGCGCCGCGGCGTGTGGGGCGAAGTGGGCTGGGAGGAGCTCTCCGATGGGGTGCTGGTCGCCGGGCAGCCCAACGGGGCAGCCTCCTGGTTTCCGTGCAATGACCACCCGCGCGACAAGGCGAGTTACCTCATCACCGTGACCACCGACGCGAACTACCGGGCCGTGTGCAACGGGGTGCTGCTCTCCCGCACCAGCAGGGCCAGCCGCGAGACCTGGGTCTTTGAGCAGGCCGAACCCATGGCCACCTACCTGGCCACGGTCCAGATCGGCCGCTACGGGCTCCTGACGCTCAATGCCGACCGGCCCTCAGGGCACGTTCCGCAGTATGTGGCCGTGCCGGCGTCGCTGCAGGCGGGCGCCCGGGCCGCCCTGGCCCGCCAGCCCGACATGATGCGGACCTTCACGAACTGCTTTGGGCCATACCCGTTCCCGGAGTACACGGTGGTGGTCACCGACGACGTCCTGGAAATCCCGCTGGAAGCGCAGACACTGTCCATCCTGGGGCCCAACCATCTGCGGCAGGACTGGGAATCACAGCGGATGATCGCCCACGAACTCGCCCACCAGTGGTTCGGGAACTCCCTGACTACTGCGACCTGGAAGGACATCTGGCTGCACGAGGGCTTTGCCTGCTACGCGGAATGGATCTGGTCTGAAGAGGCCGGCATCATGTCGGCGGCTGCCCGCGCGCGCGCCGCCTGGCGCAAGCTCGCCGCTGCCCCGCAGGACCTGATGGTGGGCGACCCCGGCCCCGAACTGATGTTTGACGACCGGGTCTACAAACGCGGCGCCCTGGCCCTGCACGCCCTGCGGGTACGCTGCGGCGACCTGGCGTTCTTCGCTCTGCTGCACGACTGGACGGACCGCTTCCGGCACGGCACCGTGACCACCGCCGACTTCATCGTCGCGGCCGCCCACACAACGGGCCTGGACGCAGAGGCCTTGTTGCACCCCTGGCTGTTCGCCGACGCCCTGCCGCCGCTCCCGCAGGCAACGCCGCCCAAGATCTGATCAGGGGCCGGAGCCCTGACTAGGGAAGGACCGCCAGGGCGACGGCTGCCACGAGATCAGCGGGCAGGCCCGTCTCTGCCGGCGGCAGGTCCCGGAGCCCTGCGCGGCCGTTCACTGTCGGCGCCAGCACGTCCAGGGTGTCCGGGGCCGTCTGCAGCCCGGTGCCCAGCATTTTGAGCCAGGCCTCCTTGCGCGCCCACAGGCGCGCCCTGCCCTGCAGCAGCGCGATGCCGCCCAGCCCGGCGAGGTGCCGTTGTTCCGCCGGGGTCAACACGACGTCGTCGAACCCGTCGAAGTCCGCCCGGGCCGGATCCTCGACGTCGATGCCCAGGTGCTCGCCCGGGTCCGGGTCCACGACCCCGGCCAGAAGCGTCCAGCCGGCCGCACGGGACAGGCTCAGCAGCAGCGGCGCCGCCTGGCCCCGGAGCAGGTAGCCGGGCCGGCCGTGTGAGATGTCCGCGCCGGTGCCGCACCGTGGGCAGCTGTACCAGGCGGTGAGGTCCGACGCCGGAACGCCGAGCAGGCCGGCCGCGAACCGGCGCTGCGCGAGCCGCCCGTACAGGAAGTCCTCCCGGGTCCGCGGGGTCATGGCCCTGGCCCGGACGAGCTCGGCCCCGTCCAGCAGGGAGCGCGAGTCGCGTTCCAGCTCCGGTTCCGGATAAAGGGCTGATGCCGCTTCCACGGTCGCCCCCAGGTCCTTGGGAACACGGGGGCCGCTGGGAACCCCGGGGTCGCCGGGAACGCGAAAGGGCGGGCAGGCACGCACAACAAGGTGTGATGCCATGACCCGCCCCTTTCAGAAACGTCTGCGCTGTGACCAGCGCAGTCCTCAGCGCTGCACCGCTCCGAATCGTTCGTGGGCGGCGGCCACGGCACCTTCACGGGCCTCCGAGGCCTCGTCCGCCGTCAGGGTGCGGTCGTCGGCGCGGAAGCGCAGGCTGAACGCCAGCGACTTCTTGCCTTCCTCGATGCCCTTGCCCGCGTAGACGTCGAACAATGCGACGTCCTCGAGCAGTTCGCCGGCGCCTTCACGCAGCGCAGCCAGCACCTCCCCGGCCGGGACGTCCTGCGCCACCACCAGGGCCACGTCCTGCGTGGCCACCGGGTACGTCGAGATGTGCCGGGCCACGATCACGTCGGCGGCTGCCTCGAAGAGGGCGTCGGCGTTCAGTTCCAGTGCCACGGACCGGGCCGGCATGTCGTGCGCCGCCAGCAGCTTCGGGTGCAGCTCGCCGGCGTAGCCCACCACTTCGCCGGTGCGCAGTTCAAGCTGCGCCGCCCGGCCCGGGTGGAAGGCCTGATGCCGGCCCTGCGTGACCAGGAGCTCGACGCCGAGCACGTCGCCGGCGATCCGGGCGATGTCCACCGCGTCCGCCCAGTCCCAGGCCCGCGGGGCGTGGCCCGGGGCAGCGGGAGAGTCGTGCCCCGTGAGCACGGCGGCGAGGTGCAGCGGCTGGTCCGGGACGCCGTCGTACAGGGCATCGAGCACGTCGTCGCCGGGCTTGACGCCGAGCGGCGGAATCGCGGAGGTGCCAAGCTTCTCGCCCGGCAGGAACACGAGCCCGGCCTCGAAGAGGGCGAGGTCGCGGAAGCCGCGGGAGTGGTTGCGCTTGGCAACCTCGATCAGGCCCGGCAGGACGGAGGTCCGCAGGAAGCCGTGCTCCTCGCTGATCGGGTTGGCCAGCTTGAGGGCCTTGCGCTCCGCACCTTCGGCGGGGACGCCAAAGGTGTCATTGGCGGCCTTCGAGACGAACGGATACGCCAGCACCTCGGTGAGTCCGGCGTCGGCGAGGGCCTGGATCAGGCGGCGGCGCTGCTGCTGGACGCGGGTCAGGCCACGGCCCGGGGGCGCCACAGGCAGGGTCGCCGGGATCTTGTCGTAGCCAACCAGCCGGGCGATTTCCTCGGTGAGGTCGTCCTTGGTCTCGAGGTCCTGGCGCCAGCTCGGGGCGGTCACCGTGTAGCCGTTGCCGGTCTTGGCAACGACGGCGCCGAGGTCCTCGAGCGAGGTCAGGATCTGTTCCTCGGTGAAGTCGATCCCGATCCGGGCTGCCGCGTACTCTGCCGGCAGTTCGATGGTGACGGCGTCCGGCGCGGTCCCGACGTCGGTCCCGGCCTCGTCGGCCGTTCCGCCGGCGAGTTCGACCAGCAGGTCCACCACACGCTGGGCGGCCACGTCGGCCACCTGCCAGTCCACGCCGCGTTCGAAGCGCTTGGACGCCTCGGAGGGCAGCTTGTGCCGGCGGCGGGCACGGGCGATCGAGACCGCGTCGAAGTGCGCGGCCTCGACCAGGACGTTCGTGGTGGTGTCCGAGACTTCGGTGTGGGCACCGCCCATGACACCGGCGATTCCGATGGGTCCGGATTCGTCCGTGATCAGCAGATCCTCGACGTCGAGCGTGCGCTCCTTGTCGTCCAGGGTGGTGATCTTCTCCCCCGCCGTCGCCCGCCGGACCACGATGTCGCCGGCCAGCTTGTCC
>NZ_CAKKMM010000434.1:0-3692 GCF_918698205.1 Microbacterium sp. Bi128
GTGCGGGCGCACGGGGCAAAGTGCACCGCGTTGACGCGCATGCGGGACGGTTCGGGCTGCGGGGCCGCGACGACGTCAAACCAGACGTCGCCGGTGAACATCTGCGCCGGTCCCTTGACGCTTGGCTTCCTGGCTTGGATTTCCACTGTCATTTCCTCACAGGGTGTTTTTGTCGGGTGGCGGGCGCGACCGGAGGCCGCGTCCGCCCACTCCCGGGGTTCTTCGTGCGCTGCTGCGTCCTAGTTCAGGGTCGCGGTGTCGATCACGAAGCGGTAGCGGACGTCGGAGGCCAGGACGCGCTCGTAGGCGTCGTTGATCTTCGCGGCCGGGATGACCTCGATTTCGGCGCCCAGGCCGTGCTCGGCGCAGAAGTTGAGCATTTCCTGGGTTTCGCGGATGCCGCCGATCATCGAGCCGGCGAAGGAACGGCGGCCCATGATCAGGGCGAACGCGTTCACCGGGAGCGGTTCCGCGGGGGCGCCGACGTTGACCAGTGCGCCGTCGAGGGTCAGCAGCTGCAGGTAGGAGCTGATGTCGATCGCGGCACTGACCGTGTTGATGATCAGGTCAAAAGTGCCGGCAAGGTCCGTGAAAGTGTTCTCGTCGCTCGTGGCGTAGTAATGGTCCGCGCCCAGCTTCAGCCCGTCTTCCTGCTTCTTCAGCGACTGCGACAGGACTGTGACCTCGGCGCCCATGGCGTGGGCGATCTTGACGGCCATGTGGCCGAGTCCGCCGAGTCCGACGATCGCGACCTTCTTGCCGGGACCCGCGCCCCAGTGGTTCAGCGGCGAGTAGGTGGTGATGCCGGCGCACAGCAGCGGCGCGGCGACGTCGAGCTCGATGCCCTCGGGAATGGTGACCACGAAATCTTCGGTCACAACGACGTGGGTGGAGTAGCCGCCCTGGGTGATGGTGCCGTCACGGTCGACGGCGCCATAGGTGCCGGTGTTCCCGGCGAGGCAGTATTGCTCCTCGCCGGCCTGGCAGTTGACGCACTCGCCGCAGGAGTTGACCATGCAGCCGACGCCGACCCGGTCACCGACGGCGTGCTTGGTCACGGCCGTGCCCACCTCGGTGACAATGCCGGCAATTTCATGGCCGGGAACCAGCGGATAAGTCTGCGGGCCCCAGTCGCCGCGGACAGTGTGGATATCGGAATGGCAGATCCCGGCGTACTTGATCTCGATCAGGACATCGTGCGGTCCAACGTCACGGCGCTCGATGGTGGTGAGGGCGAGCGGCTCGGTCGCGGACGGTGATGCGTAAGCGTTGACGGTAAGCAATGAATCTCCTGCTTGTTGATCGTTGGGGGTTGTTCAACGGAACACCATCCATCAAACCCGGTAACGCGGCCGTGAGGGAGTCCCTGCTGATAGGGGTACTGGCAGGGCCTCCCTCAGAGAGCCCAAAGGCCTAACGTTGATGGCATGGATAATCGAGAGGCGACCCGCGAGTTCCTTGCCTCGCGCCGGGCCAAGATCACCCCCGAAGAGTCGGGATTGCCGATCTACGGCGCGAAACGCCGGGTCCCCGGACTCCGCCGCGGGGAAGTCGCCATGCTGGCCGGCGTCAGCGTCGAGTACTACACGAGGCTGGAGCGGGGAAACCTGTCCGGCGTTTCGGAGGGGGTGCTGGACGCTGTGGCCAGGGCTCTGCAACTCGACGACGCCGAACGGGCCCACCTCTTCGATCTGGCCCGGGCAGCGGCCCCGGGCAGCCGGACCCGCCGTCGTCCCCGTCCCGCGGAGTCCGTCCGGCGCAGCGTTCAGCTGACGCTGAACGCCATCGCCAACGCGCCCGCCTTTGTGCGGAACGGACGCATGGACATCCTTGCGGCCAACCCGCTGGGCCATGCCCTGTATTCGGACATGTACGCGGGTCCGGCCCGCCCGGCCAACCATGCCCGGTTCATCTTCCTGGACGCACGATCGCGCAGCTTCTACCCGGACTGGGACCGTGCGGCGAGCGACACCGTCGCGATCCTGCGCACCGAGGCCGGCCGGGACCCCTACGACCGCGGGCTGACCGACCTGGTCGGGGAACTATCGACGCGGAGCGAGGAATTCCGCACCCTGTGGGCGGCGCATAACGTGCGCCAGCACTACACCGGGCTCAAGCACTTGCACCACCCGGTGGTCGGGGATCTCCACCTGATCTACGAGGCAATGGACGTCTCCGCCGACGCCGGGCTGTCCCTGCTGGTCTACAACGCCGAGCCCGGCTCCGCGTCGGAAGATGCGCTGCGGCTGCTGGCCAGCTGGGCCGCGACCAACCAGCAAGTCAAGGAGGCCGGGGCGGCTTTTACGGTGGACAAGGCCTAACCCGGGCAGGCCGGCACTGTCACGCCAGGGCGGATATGCCGTCCGTGTATCCACCGGACTGGCCGCTGGAGGTGAAGTTGTTCAGCCAGGCCATGGCCTCGTCCCTGGACGTGAAGAATTCGTGGGGGTAGCGGGTGTGCCGGCTCATGGCCGCCGCGATCACACGATCCACTGTGCTGGATCCAAGCACGGCAATCGCCAGAACCCCTGTTGTCTGCGCGAACTCGTACCTGGCGGCCGCGCTGATCTCCACGTCCGTCATTTCGGAGAGCATCGGCATCGGTATTCCGCCGCTGATCTGCGCTACGGCCAGCATCGCGTCCCTGGCATCGTCGACATCAACAAACGTGCCCGGCTGCCAGACGGATGTGATGATGCCCGCACTGATGCTCAGCACGTTCTTTCCTTCAGCAGCTGCTATATGTCCTGGCATCATCGAGACCATTGTAGAGCCGGTCCTGACAAGCCACGGGTTTGGGGCCCGGTGCGCGTGGCGGACCGCAAACCATGGCTGCACTCCGAGTCTCTGACCGGCAAGGCGTACCCGGGTGCCACGTGGCCCGCAGCCCGTGCCGGTATTCAGCAAAGGCATTGCCTTCGCCATGCCCCGCAGGCATACTCGTGCCTGCGGGAGGACGTCCCCGCGTCCCCCACCGACGACCCGCGATGCACACGCGAACGGATGAGCGCCATGGCTGATATGACGAACCTCGAGCAACAGCAGGTGGACCGGGCGAACGCTTCCGGCCTCAAACCCGTCGTCTTCGTCCACGGACTGTGGCTCCTGTCCAGCAGTTGGGACCGGTGGCGGGCCCTGTATGAGGAGAACGGCTACACCACGCTCGCCCCCACGTGGCCCGATGATCCCGAAAGCGTCGATGAGGCCAGACGCGACCCGGAGGTCTTTGCCAAGAAGATGGTCAGGCAAGTCACGGACCACTACCTCGACGCGATTGGCCAGCTCACCATCAAGCCCGCCGTCGTGGGGCATTCCTTCGGCGGACTCATCGCCCAGAGGATCGCCGGAACCGGAGCCGCCGCAGTCACGGTGGCGATCGATCCCGCACCGTTCCGGGGAGTCCTGCCGCTGCCGGCCTCCGCCTTAAAGTCAGCAGCGCCTGTGATCGCGAATCCCGCCAACGCAAAGCGTGCAGTGTCTTTGACTTTTGACGAATTCCGTTTCGGCTGGGCCAATGCCCTGGACGAGGACGAAGCCCGTCAATTGTTTGACACCTTTCATGTCGCGGCCTCTGGCGTGCCTCTGTTCCAGGCTGCAACCGCAAACCTCAACCCGTTCACCGAGGCCAAGGTCGACACGAAGAATCCGGATCGGGGGCCGTTGCTGATCATCTCCGGGGAGAAAGACCACAC
>NZ_CAKKMM010000435.1:0-3687 GCF_918698205.1 Microbacterium sp. Bi128
GGGCCAGCCCGTGAATCGCTGGTCGGTGTAGGCGCCCCACGCCGGGCCGGAAAACAGCGGGATCACCGGGGCCGCGTCGTTGAAGCGGGCCTCCAGGGTGCCGACGAGGGTCTTCTGTGCTGCCGGGTCTGCCGTTGCCGCCATCTTGTCCAGGGTTGCGGTCGCTTCCGCGTCGCCAAAGCGGTGGTAGTTTTCGTTCGCCTTTTGCCCTGCCGGCACAACCACCTTCTGGGACATTACGCCGCGGTAGAACTCGTACGGGGACGCGCCGGCACTACTCCAGACGATGCCGCTGTCGAAGGATCCGTCGGTGTAGGAGGAGACGACCTGGGACCAGTCAGGGGAGCTGACTTCGACCTTAACGCCGAGTTTTTCCATGTTCTTGGAGATGATCTGGCCGACGGAGAGCCAGTCCGAAGATGCCGAGCCGACAGAGAACTTGAACTGGAACGGTTTGCCGTCCTTGAGGGTGCGGATGCCGTCGGCTCCCTTTTTGTAACCGGCGTCATCGAGCATCTGGTTGGCTTTGTCCACGTTCAGCTTGGTCCAGTCACATTTGTCGACGATGCTCTGGTCGCGCCAGCTATTGTAGGCGTCGCTGAGGCCGGTGCAGTCGGCCGGATGGGTGTAGCCCGCCATGCCCAGGCCGGTCACCTGATCGCGGTCCACGGCCATGCTGAGTGCTTTGCGGACGACGGAATCGTTAAAGGGAGCCTTGGTGGTGTTGAGCTGCCAGTTGATGGTGCCACCTATGGTGGGGTACCAGAAGTGGCGGTGGGCCGGATCCTTGTCGATAAAGGTTTTCTGGACGTTGGGGATGAACTGGTCGCTCCAATCCACATCGCCATTCTGCAGGGCGAGGTTGGCACCGGAGTTGCCGGCGAAGGCCAGCATCCTGATGCCGGTCAGCTGCTGCTTTTCCGGCTGCCAGTAGTTGGGATTCTTATCGAGCTCGAATGACTGTGCCTGGAAATGGGAGACATGCGTGTAAGGACTCGTGCCGACCGGATTGTCGTTAGTGGCTTTTGCCGGGTCCGCGATCTGGGACCAGACATGGTTAGGGGCGATGACCTGCTGGCCGACTTCGTAAAGTCCGGGCGCGTAGGGCTTGTTGAAATCGAAGCGTACAGTGTGCGCATCTACGGCTGAGACCTTGGCCAAGTAGTCGAACCCGCCTTGGATCTTTTTCTGGAGCTCAAAGGTGTACACCACGTCATCGGCCGTCAGTGGCCGTCCGTCCGACCATTTGACCCCGTCGCGGAGGGTGAACGTCGCTCCCTTGCCGTCTTCGTCTGCCTTCCACGAAGCGCCGAGCCAGGGCACGGGTTCGCCCTTGACGGGGTTGACGATCAGCAGTGGCTCGAAGACCGACTGCTGCGTCATAGGCAGCGCCTTCGGGGAGAACGGGTTGAAGTTGCTGGTGAACGTTGCGGTGTCCTCCCGGGGGATGGTCAGGAGCCCGCTGGAGGCGCTTCCGCCGTTTGCTGTGCTTCCAGCTGTGTTTCCGGCGCTGCATCCGGTGAGAGTCAGGGCGCCGATCGCAAGTGTGGCTGCAACAACGGTCAGTGATCTTTTGGGGTTGATTTTGGGCATGAGGGAGCTCGTTTCGTCAGTGAAAGGGAGATGGGGTTAGCGGGTGGTGGACGTCAGGAGGGGCAGGCGCACGGATGTACGCTCCACCAGAGGGCATTCGACAATGTGTTGGAGCGGTGTTAGATCGCGGTTCGCTGCCAGTTTGGCCAGCAGCGCGACGCCGGTTGCCCCCATTTGCCGGAATGGCAGTGCGACAGTCGTCAGGCTGGGTCGCAGGTAGCTGGCGATAACTTCCTGGTTGTCGAAGCCAACCACGGAGATATCTTCCCCAATACGAAACCCTCGTTCTTTGATGGCGTCGTATGCGCCCATGGCCATACGGTCAGTGGCGCAGAAGATGGCCGTAGGCGGCACCGCGCTGTCAAGGAGGGAGGATGCCGCACGGTAGCCCTGGTCTGCCTCGCCGTCCTCGTTGATGATCAACTTCTCATCCAGGCCCATACCTGCCTGGTCCAGAGCGCGGACGTAACCGGCCCGGCGGCCGATGGCTGCTGGAATTACGGGATCAAGGTTGATGAGCCCTATCCGGTCGTGTCCGGCCCCGATGAGCCTCATAGTGGCGGCGTAGCCGCCCTGAGCCTCGTCAGGAATGACGGAATGGAGGGTGGCCGCTTCGTCAAAGCAGTGAACCAGGACCGTCGGCACCTCGTCTGCGACAGCCGGCAGCCGGACGCCCCTATGCCAGCTTGTTGCATAGATCAGACCCTCGACACGGTGCTCGAGCATCGTTTCGATTGCCTGCCGGTCGGCGTCACTGCTGCCGTCGGTGCTGGCGATCAGTAGTGTTTTACCCTCCCGCGCGGCCTGTTCCTCGGCGCCTCGGACGATGTCGGCGGCATAAGGCGCCGTAACAATTTCCGTGATCAGCCCGTAGAGCTTGGTGTGTTTGGCTGCCAGCGCTCGGGCTCCAGCGTTCGGGCGGTAGCCCAGTTCGGTCACGGCCCGGTGGACGCGGTCACGGGTTTCTTGTGGAATTCCGTTTCCCGTTCCGCCGTTTAGGACAAAGGAAACCGTCGTCCGAGAGACTCCGACATGGTTCGCGACATCCTGCATTGTCACTTTGACCTGCCGAGGGTTCGTCTTCATTGACCGTCCGATGTCTAGTAATAAGGGCTGAACTTTGGATGAGAGTCTAGCTAAATCTACTGATGCGCGTTACTAACGCGCGTAAGTAGATGTGAGATAGAACATATCCCGCGTTGGGTTGGAGTGTCAAGCAGCGTGCGGAGGGTTGTCGGCGCCCTGTCGGATCTTCTGGGTGAACGAGAGAAAATCGCACTAGATAATCGAATCCCGCGAGACAAGTGGCGGGCCGGATATCCGCCGCCCTTGGCTCCCGACCCGTCCGGGTCGATTGGGCTGAACTCGAATTTCAGCCGGCGGCCTAGCCTTGACGCGACTCGATATCGGCCATAAGCGGGCTCTTCCTGCGATCGAAGGAGCTCGGGTGGGGCTTCGTCCTGATCCGTGGAACTGGCCAATTTTGGGTGTGTACAAAGTGCACACTTGGGGCTTCGGGCCCGGTCGTACTGGTGCCGGATCGGGCCGGATTCCGCATGTTCGGGGACTTCCCAGCGTTTGCAGGGGCTGGAATGCAGTTCGAGTCCCACCTGGGGCACAGCATTCCCCCTCGTCAGAGGGGGTTTTGCTTTAACGTGTGTACATTGACCCTGGTTGGTCTGACGCTGTTCCCCGCCTGGTGCCTAGCCGCCGTGGTGGCCTGTGAAGTTGTGTGGGTGGCGGGGTCATGGCTCTGGCTACTGAGTCCTCCGCCTGCTGGGATGTGGGGTCATTCGGGTCTCCTTTGCGGCTTTGTCTGGTGGGCTTGGTTGGTCTTGTACCTATTCATGGCGTGGGGTTGTGATGCTGACATGACCTGCGCGAATTTCCTGCGGAGATTCGTCGCCGCTGAGGGGCTGAAGGAGAGGTGCGTGCCGTCTCGTGCGGCCAAAGGGGATGTGTACGTTGTCCACACCCGTGTGGGTGTGATCCCGGGGCTCATCGGTGACTTCTTCTTCGCCTGCTTCTGCTGACACAAGTTCATTCGGCCACGAGTTTTGCGTTACACGACCTTGTTCGCTTTCAGGTCTTTTT
>NZ_CAKKMM010000436.1:0-3680 GCF_918698205.1 Microbacterium sp. Bi128
GGGTGGGGCGGTGCCGCTGCGGTCGGCGCTCGCCCGGGCCGCGCGCGACGATCGCGCCGACCAGCTCTCCCGGGTGCACCTCGGCCGGGTCGACACCGCGCTGTGGGCCGCACGCGCCGTGCTGGTCGAGACGGCGACGGTGTTCGACACCGGGTCTTCGGCATCCGCGGGTCTCCGTGCCGCGCGTGCCAGGACCGTCGTGGCCGATGCGGTCGAGACGGCGCTCACCGAGGCCGCCCACGCCCTCGGCCCCCTGCCACTCGTCGCCGACGAGGCGCACGCGCGGCGCGTGGCCGACCTGCAGGTCTACGTGCGGCAGCACCACGCCGCGCGCGATCTCGCGAAGATCGGCGGCGACGTGGCGACGGGGGTGGGCGAATGGTGAGCTTCGATCACCGCGACCCCGGCACCGACGAGGACGTCTGGACGTCGGCCCTGGCCGCGCGGGACCCGCTGCCCGCACTCGACCTCGAGGTGGACCGCCTCATCGTCGTCGCCGCGCACCCCGACGACGAGACCCTCGGGGCCGCGGGGCTGCTCGCGACGGCCTCCGCCCGCGGCATCCCGATCGACCTGATCGTGGTGACCGACGGCGAGGGCTCTCACCCCGACTCGGTCACGCACAGCCCCGCAACTCTGGCGCTCTTGCGCCGCCGGGAACTGGTCGACGCGGCGCGCATCGTCGGCCTCTCCGGCGACCCCGTCTTCCTCGGACTGCCCGACGGCGGCACCGACGAGTATCGGGATGCCATCACCGGGGCGCTCCGCGACGCCCTCGACCGCGCGGGTGCGGATCGCGTGCTCGTGCTCTCGCCGTGGCGGGGCGACGGGCACCGCGATCATCGCGTGGTCGGCGAGATCGTCGAGGCCGTGTGCGCCGCGCGCGGCGTGCGTTCGCGGGCGTTCCCCATCTGGCTCTGGCACTGGGGCGGCCCCGACGACGTGCCGTGGGACCGCGCCGAGGGACTCGCGCTCGACACCGTGGCGCGGGATGCCAAGGCTCGCGCCCTCGATGCGCACGCCACGCAGCTCCACCCGCTGTCGGCCGCGGCCGGCGACGAGGCGACGGTCCACTCCCGCATGCGCGCGCACTTCGCACGCGCCGCGGAGATGTTCCTGGCGCCGGATCCCGCCGCGGACGGCGTCTCCGCCGGCACGGTCGGCCAGGACTACTTCGACGACATGTACGCCCGCCACGACGACCCGTGGGGCTTCGACTCGCGCTGGTACGAGGAGCGCAAACGGTCGGTCCTGCTGGCGGCTCTGCCCCGGCGCCGATACCGCTCGGCGCTCGAGGCCGGCTGCGCCACGGGCGCCCTGACCGCCCGCCTCGCCGAGCGGTGCGAACGGGTGCTCGCCCTCGACCTCGCCCCGGCGGCTCTCGAACGGGCGCGCCGACGGCTGGTGGGGCACGAGAACGTGGAGTTGCGCCGCGCGATGCTCCCCGACGAGTGGCCCGCGGGCGAGTACGACCTCGTCGTGCTGTCGGAGGTGGCCTACTACTGGGGTGCCGGCGACCTCGACCGCGGCCTCACGGCGAGCGTCGGTTCGCTCAGCGCCGACGGTCATCTCGTCGCCTGCCACTGGCGGCATCCGGTCGCGGAGTACCCGCGCAGCGGCGACAGCGTGCACGCCGCGCTCGCCGCGCGACCGGATCTCGTCCGCCTTGTCCGGCACGAGGAGGAGGACTTCGTGCTCGAGGTGTTCGGACGGCCCGGGGCGCGCTCGGTCGCGGCCGAGGCGGGACTCGTGCCGTGAGGGCCGTCGCCGTGGTGATTCCCGCGCACGATGAAGAGGCGCTCATCGGGCTCTGCCTCGCGTCGGTGACGCGCGCCGTGGCGTACGCGCGGGAGCGCGAGCCGGGCCTCGTCGCCACGGTCGTCGTGGTGCTCGACGCGTGCGCGGACAGCACGCCCGCACAGACGCGCAGATGGCCGGTCGAGACCGTCGAGATCGTCGCCCGCAGCGTCGGCACCGCCCGTCGGATCGGTGTCGCGCACGCGCTGGCGACTCTCGACGCCCGGCCCGAGGACACCTGGATCGCGATGACGGATGCCGACACGGTCGTGCCGCGCGACTGGATCACGCACCAGCTCGATCAGATGGATGCCGGCATCGACCTGCTCCTCGGAACCGTGCGCCCCGTCTTCGCCGACCTCAGCGCGCGCCACGCCGCGTACTGGCGCGCGACGCATCATCGCGGCCGGCCGCCCGGCAACGTGCACGGCGCCAACCTCGGCATCCGGGCGAGCGTCTACGCCGCCGCCGGCGGCATCCCGGATCTCGTCGAGCACGAAGACGTCGCCCTGGTGCGCGCGACCAGGGCCCTCGGCGCGCGCGAGCGGGCGAGCGACGTGCACGAGGTCGAGACCTCCGGTCGCTTCACGGGGCGCACACCCGCCGGCTATGCCGCGTTCCTGGAGCGGGTGCACGTCTGGATCGATGTGCCGTCGCTCGCCGCGCCGGGCGCGTGACGGCGCCCCTGGGGGCTCGGCATCCATTCGTCAACCACCCCGTCGCGCGGACGATCGCGGCGCAGACTGGTCGTCCCCCGGAACGAAAGAGGCATGACGAATGAAGGCACTGACCTGGCAGGGCAAGCGCAACGTGAGCGTCGAGGAGGTTCCCGACCCCACGATCCTCGAACCGACCGACGCGATCGTGAAGATCACGTCGTCGGCGATCTGCGGCTCCGACCTGCACCTGTACGAACTCTTCGGGCCGTTCCTCGACAAGGGCGATGTGCTCGGACACGAGCCCATGGGCGTCGTCGTCGAGGTGGGCTCGGCCGTGACGACGCTCTCGGTCGGCGACCGCGTCGTGGTGCCCTTCAACATCTCGTGCGGACACTGCTTCATGTGCCTGCGCGGACTGCAGTCGCAGTGTGAGACCACGCAGGTGCGCGAGTACAACAGCGGCGCGTCGCTGTTCGGCTTCACCAAGCTGTACGGCCAGGTGCCCGGCGGGCAGGCCGAGTACCTGCGGGTGCCGCTGGCCGACTACAACCACATCCGCGTCGGCGACGACCTGCCCGACGACCGGTACCTGTTCCTCAGCGACATCGTGCCGACCGCCTGGCAGGGCGTGCAGTACGCGAACGTCCCCGACGGCGGGACGCTCGCGGTCATGGGGCTCGGGCCCGTGGGGCAGTTCGCGTCGCGCATCGGCGTGCACCTGGGCTACCGCGTCCTGGCGGTCGACCCGGTCGCCGAGCGCCGCGCGATGGCCGAGCGCCACGGGGTGCAGACCTTCGACCTCACCGACACGGTGGTCGACGAACTGCGCGATCTCTCGGAGGGTCGGGGTGTGGACGGCGTGGTCGACGCGGTCGGCATGGAGGCCCACGGCAACCCCGGGGCCACGTTCGCTCAGAACGCCATCGGGCTGCTCCCGGACGCGCTCGCGCAGAAGCTCATGGACACCGCGGGCCTGGACCGCCTCGCGGCGGTGCACGCCTCGATCGACGTCGTCCGCCGCGGCGGGACGGTCTCGCTGAGCGGCGTCTACGCCGGTGACGCCGACGTCCTGCCGATGAAGACGATGTTCGACAAGCAGCTGAGCATGCGCATGGGCCAGTGCAACGTCAAGCGCTGGGTCGACGACCTGCTCCCGCTCGTCGAGGACCCGGCCGACCCGCTGGGCGTCATGGATCTGGTGACCCACCACGCCCCCCTCGAGGA
>NZ_CAKKMM010000437.1:0-3668 GCF_918698205.1 Microbacterium sp. Bi128
CATCACGGCCATGTTGAACACGAACGGGTTGCCGTCGGCGAAGTCCTCGCGGCCCAGGTCCAGGATCTTGGCCACCGGGACGTCCGGGGCGAGGCCGGCTTCGAAGAAGTGCTGAATCTGGGAGATTTCGAAGCGGTCGATCCCCGCCGGCACCGGCGTGTGGGTGGTGAACACCGTGGACGCCCGCCCGGCGGCCAGGGCCTCCTCCCAGCTCAGCGGCGCCGTGCCGGACATCAATTCCTGGATCCGCTCGACGCCGAGGAATCCGGCGTGGCCCTCGTTGGTGTGGAAGACTTCCGGCGCGGGGACACCCGTGAGCCGCTGGAACTCCCGCAGCGCCTTGACCCCGCCCATGCCCAGCAGGAGCTCCTGCTGCAGCCGGTGGTCTCCGCCGCCGCCGTACAGGCGGTCGGTGATGCCGCGGGCAGCCTCGTCGTTGCCCGGAACGTTGGAATCCAGCAGCAGCAGCGGCACACGTCCGACGTCGGCCCGCCACACGTGCGCCAGCAGGCGCCGGCCCTGGGGAAGCGGCAGGGAGATCTGGACCGGTTTGCCGTTGCCGTCCGGGGAGGCCTCGCGCAGGAGCGTCAGGGGCAGCCCGTCGGGGTCGAGGACCGGGTACGTTTCCTGCTGCCAGGCGTCCCGGGAGAGCGACTGCTTAAAGTAGCCGGCCTGGTACAGGAGTCCGACGCCGATCAGCGGCACGCCAAGGTCCGAAGCCGCCTTCAGGTGGTCCCCGGCCAGGATGCCAAGGCCGCCCGAGTACTGGGGCAGGACCTCGGTGATGCCGAACTCCGGCGAGAAATAGGCGATGCATGCCGGCGCGCCGTCGCCCAGGCTCTGGTACCAGCGCGGCTGTTCCAGGTACTGGTCGAGGTCATCGGCCGCGGCGTGGACGCGCCGCACCACGTCCTGGTCCGCGGCGAGGCGCTGCAGCTCTTCCCGGCTGACCAGGCCCAGGAAAGTCACGGGGTCGTGGGCGCTCTCCGCCCAGACCCCGGGGTTGAGCCCCTCGAAAAGCTCCCGGGTGGGCGGATGCCAGGACCACCGGAGATTGGTGGCGAGCCGGGCCAGCGGCCGGATCGACTCCGGGAGTACGGTTCGGACGGTAAATCTGCGGATTGCCTTCACCAGCGAAACACTAACGGACAAGTCGTTGCCCCGGAACTGCTTTAAGATTCTTTCCCGTAAATGACGGATATCACTCCGACCAGAACCAGAAACCTCCGGAAAACGTTCGAGGCCTTAGCATTCTGGCCGTTTTGTAGATAACGTCGAGGCTGTGACGAATAACTCGCGAACCAGCGCCGTGTCCAAGCAAAAGCCCAAGGCCCTGATCACGGATGGCCTTCGATTTGGCCGCTTTCCGATCACCGCCGTGCAGCCTTCGGTGGAGGGCGGAAAGTTTCCCGCCAAAGCGGTCGAGGGCCAAACCATTGTCGTGGGAGCCACCGCGTTCCGGGAGGGACACGACCAGCTCGGGGTCAGCGCCGTCCTGCTCGACCCACGCGGCAAAGAGCGGCAGCGGGTCCGCCTCGCCCCGCCGAGCGGACCCCGGGGAATGGGCACGGACCGCTGGGAAGGCCTCCTGACCCCGCCCGCCACTGGCAACTGGTCCTTCGTCATCGAGGCCTGGCACGACCGCTACGGCACCTGGCACCACAACGCCGAGGTCAAGGTGGAGGCCGGCATCGACGTCGAGCTCATGCTGTCCGAAGGTGCCGCCCTGCTGGCTGAAGCCTCCGAAGACGCCTCCCGCCCCTCTGGTGACCGCAGAACGCTGCGGATGGCCGTCGTCGTCCTCTCAGATACGTCCCGGACACCCGAGGAACGCCTCGCCGCCGGCTTCGGCGCCGACGTCGCCGCCGTCGTCGAACGCCAGCCCATCCGCGAACTTGTGACGGTTTCCGAGCCCTACCCGCTGCTGGTGGAGCGAACGCTTGCCGGAGCCGGCGCCTGGTACGAATTCTTCCCCCGCTCCGAAGGTGCCGTGCGCAACCACGACACGGGGGAATGGACCTCCGGCAACTTCCGCACCGCCGCGCAGCGCCTCGACGCCGTCGCCGCCATGGGCTTTGACATCATCTACATGCCGCCGATCCACCCGATCGGCGGCCAGCACCGCAAGGGGCCGAACAACACCCTGATCGCCGGACCGCACGATCCCGGTTCGCCGTGGGCCATCGGATCCCACGAGGGCGGCCACGACGCCATCCACCCGGATCTGGGCACCTTCGAGGACTTCGACGCCTTCGTGGCACGGGCCGGTGAGCTGGGACTCGAGGTGGCCCTGGACCTGGCCCTGCAGGCCGCGCCCGACCACCCGTGGGTGCAAAGCCACCCGGAATGGTTCACCACGCGCGTCGACGGCACTATTGCCTACGCGGAGAATCCGCCAAAGAAATACCAGGACATTTTCCCGCTGAATTTCGACAACGACCCCGCGGGGCTGTCCAACGAAATTCTAAGGATTGTGATGCTCTGGGTCAGCCACGGCGTCAAAGTGTTCCGGGTGGACAATCCGCACACCAAACCCGTCTGGTTCTGGGAATGGCTGATCGGCAAGGTCAATAAGAAGCACCCCGACGTCGTCTTCCTCGCCGAGGCGTTCACCCGCCCGGCCATGATGCACGCTCTTGGCCGGGCAGGCTTCCAGCAGTCCTACACCTACTTCACCTGGCGGAACACCAAGGAAGAACTGGAGACGTACTTCCAGGAGGTCAGCCACGAGTCGGCGGCCTACTTCCGGCCGAACTTCTTCGTCAACACCCCGGACATCCTCACCGAATACCTGCAGTTCGGCGGCCCGGCGGCCTTCAAGATCCGTGCCGCCCTGGCCGCGACGGCAAGCCCCATCTGGGGCGTGTACGCCGGCTTTGAGCTCTACGAACACGTGGCGCGCCCGGGCGCCGAGGAGTACATCGACAACGAGAAGTTTGAGTACAAGGCCCGCGACTGGGACGCGGCGGCAGAAGCGGGGCGCACCCTGGCCCCGTACCTGACCCGGCTCAACGGGATCCGGCGCGCGCACCCGGCCCTGGGGGATTTGCAGAACCTGACGGTGCACCAGAGCTCGGACAGCTCCACCGTGGTGTTCTCCAAGCACAAGACCCTCGCGGACGGGACCAAGGACACCCTGATCATCGTCGTCAACGTGGACCCGCACGGCACCCGGGAGGGCACGGTGTCCCTGGACCTGCCGGCGCTGGAACTGGACCCGGAAAACTTCACGCACAACGGCCGTTTCATGGTTGATGACCTGCTGACCGGCGAGAGTTGGGAATGGGGGGAGTACAACTACGTCCGCCTGGACCCGCACGTCGAGCCCGTTCACATTCTTAGCATCCGGAGGTAGTGCCAGTGAGTTTTAGCCCGCAGAACCCGAGCCAGCACTTCAGCCCGAGGGGGAGCTTTGAATTGAATGCCCCGGGCCTCCAGCACGATCCCCTCTGGTACCGCAAGGCGGTCTTCTACGAGGTGCTCGTCCGGGGCTTCGCCGACGGCAACGGAGACGGCTCGGGCGACTTCCACGGCCTGATCGAGAAACTGGACTACCTGCAGTGGCTGGGGGTGGACTGCCTGTGGCTCCCGCCCTTCTTCCAGTCACCGCTGCGCGACGGCGGCTACGACATCTCGGACTACAACTCCGTGCTGGACGAGTTCGGCAC
>NZ_CAKKMM010000438.1:0-3661 GCF_918698205.1 Microbacterium sp. Bi128
CCCCGTGGCCCCTGTCGCCGCCCCCGCCACTGCGCGCCGCGGCGCAGTGATGATCGCGCGCCTGGAGGGGATCAAACGCGTCGAGGATGCCGTCCGAGCGATGCAGGACGCGGCGGTCCGCGTTCCGGGTCTCACGCTCGACGTCTACGGCGACGGCCCCCAGCGCGGAGCCCTGGAGGCACTCGCGGGTGAGGACGGCACGGTGAGATTCCACGGGTTCGACCCTTCGGCGCGAGCAGCGCTCACTTCGGCATCCGTCCTGCTCCTGACCAGCCGTTCGGAGGCGTTCTCCCTCGTCGTGGCCGAGGCCATGGCGGCGGGGTGCCTGCCGATCGCCTACGACGTGCCCTACGGGCCCCGCGAACTCATCCGCGACGGCCGGACGGGCTGGCTGGTGGCACCGGGGGACGTCGCGGCCCTCAGCGAGGCGCTCGTTCGCGCCACCAGCACTGACGAGCGCGTTCTCGCGCGGATGCGCCGGGACGCCGTGGATCGGGCGCGCACGCTCGATGAGCGGGCGGTGCGGGATCGGTGGGCGGTGGTCCTGCGCCGCGCGGCGCGTCGACACGCGGCGCGCCGCCAGACGTGGCGTTTCCGCGAGATGGTGCGGCGGCGCCTACGGATCGGCTGACAACGGCCCTCTTCTCCGCGATCCGGCGTAGCGTCGAAGACACCCAGCCCCGGCATCGCCGGTGCGGATGACGCCCTCCGGGGCGCGCGACGCCCCGTCCGTCGAGCCACGCCCCCACGCGGCTCCGGACGGGGTTCGTCGTCTCAGCGATCCTCGCCGTAGGCCCGGATGCTGCGGACGTCGTCCTGCAGCTCCTCTTCGGCTGCGTCGTCGCTCACGGCGGCGTCGGCGGCCCGCTGCTCCTGCGCGCCCGCTTTCTTCTCCGCGGGGGCCGCCTCGGTGGCGCCGTCCATCACGGGGCCGTCCTGCGTCTCTTCGCGATCGTCCATGGGGTCCTCCTCGATCGATGTCGTCCTGGAATCCTCCGGGCACGGAACGCGCGGGGCCGAGGGGTTGCGCACGAGGAGCGCGCATGCTGCGTCGGGACGGCGTCCCCCCGTTCCCCACCGACGCGGAGCCCCCTCACGAACCGTGCCCTAGAATCGAATCCAGCAAGGGGAGTACTCCCACGCGACGTTCCCGTCAATACGGTCCACGCCATCGTGGACCCGGGTCGTCGGCTCGCATCGCGAGTGGAAGAGACCTTGGTGTTTCGACGTACACCACATCCCTTGGAGGCCCGCGTGGGTGTCACCCCGCTTATCTGGCTCATTACGATCGCGGTCACGATCGCGTTCTTCGTGTTCGAGTTCTTCGCACACGTCCGCAAGCCGCACGAACCCTCGATCGGCGAATCCGCCCGTTGGTCGGCGTTCTACATCGGTCTCGCCCTGCTGTTCGGCGTGGGCATCGGAGTGTTCTCCGGCTGGACCTACGGCGGCGAGTACTTCGCCGGCTACCTCACCGAGAAGGCGCTGTCGATCGACAACCTCTTCGTGTTCCTCCTGATCATGACCGGGTTCGCGGTGCCGAAGAAGTACCAGCAGAAGGTCCTGATGGTCGGCATCGTCATCGCGCTGATCATGCGCGGCGCGTTCATCGCGGTGGGGGCGGCACTGATCGAGAACTTCTCGTGGATCTTCTACATCTTCGGTGCGCTGCTGCTGCTCCTCGCCTACCGCCAGGCCTTCGCCCACGGTGAGAGCGACCCGGCCAACGGCAAGTTCATGCGCCTGGTCCGTCGCGTCCTCCCCGTCAGCGAGGAGTACAACGCCGACAAGCTGACGGTGAAGAAGAACGGGAAGCGCTTCGTCACCCCCATGCTGCTGGTGATCGTCGCGATCGGCTTCATCGACCTCGTGTTCGCGGTCGACTCGATCCCGGCGATCTACGGTCTGACCAACGAGGCGTACATCGTCTTCACGGCCAACGCCTTCGCGCTGATGGGTCTGCGTCAGCTGTACTTCCTCATCGGCGGGCTGCTGGAGCGCCTCGTGTACCTCTCGCAGGGACTCGCCGTCATCCTCGCCTTCATCGGCGTCAAGCTCGTCTTCCACGCGCTGCACGTCAACGAGCTGCCCTTCATCAACGGCGGTGAGCCGTTGCTGTGGGTGCCCGAGATCCCGATCTGGTTCTCGCTGCTGTTCATCGCGGCGACCGTCGCCGTGGCCACCGTGGCGAGCCTGGCCAAGACGCGCCGGGATGCCGACAAGAAGCGACGCGACACGTTCGAGGGCGAGAAGGTCATCCACGCTCCCGAGGACTGAGTCATCGGCGACGGGCCCGCGGCGAGCGCTGCGGGCCCGTTGCCGTATCCGTTGACGGAGCGCAACCCCGCGGGCGGCGTCACCGCCCCCACCTACCGTGACGACATGACTCGTTTCGGATACACCCTCATGACCGAGCAGAGCGGGCCCCGCGCGCTCGTGGACTACGCCGTCGGCGCCGAACGCGCCGGGTACGACTTCCTCGTCTCGAGCGATCACTACTCCCCCTGGCTGACCTCGCAGGGACACGCGCCGTACGCCTGGACGGTGCTCGGCGCGGTGGCCCACGCGACGACCGATGTCGAACTGATGACGTACGTCACGTGCCCGACGATCCGGTATCACCCCGCGGTGGTGGCGCAGAAGGCCGCGACGCTGCAGCTGCTCTCCGACGGGCGCTTCACTCTCGGTCTCGGTTCCGGAGAGAACCTCAACGAGCACGTGGTCGGCGAGGGCTGGCCCGCGGTGCATGCCCGCCAGGACATGCTCGTCGAGGCGATCGAGATCATCCGGGCACTGCACACCGGCGACCTCGTGACCTACGACGGCGAGTACTTCCGCGTCGACTCGGCGCGCGTGTGGGACGCACCCGAGGGCGGCGTGCCCATCGGCGTCGCCGTGTCGGGCGATCACTCGATCGCCCGCTTCGCTCCCCTCGGCGACCACCTCATCACCACCGAGCCGGAGGCGGAGCTGGTGCGCGGATGGGATGAGCACCACGAGGGCGAGTCGCGCAAGATCGGTCAGATCCCGATCAGCTGGGACCCCGACAAGGATGCCGCGATCGCGCGCGCGCACGAGCAGTTCCGGTGGTTCGCCGGCGGCTGGGCGGTCAACTCGGACCTGCCGACTCCGGCGGGCTTCGCCGGTGCGTCGCAGTTCGTGCGCCCCGAGGACGTCGCGGAGTCGATCGCGTGCGGCCCCGATCTCGACGAACTCGCCGAGAGCGTACGGCCGTTCATCGACGCCGGCTTCACCGACATCGCCATCGTGCAGGTGGGCGACGCGCAGCAGCAGCGCTTCGTCGACGAGGTCGCGGCACCGCTGCTGGAGAAGCTCCGGGCACTCTGACGGGGCGTCGGCCGCGCGGTCGCGCCCTCCTCGAGCTCAGACCGCGTGGCCGGTCTCGCGCACCCACTGCTCGAGCCGCCACGGGGGTACACGGAACACGCGCGCCACATCGGGGATCGAGTGGTGCCCCTCGACCACGGAGGCCACCGCGAACTCCTGGAGCGAGCGGAAGTTCCGCCCCTCCAGCGCGCCGGTGCGCAGGTCGGCGAACGTCCGGGGGACGACTCCCGGCCCCGCTCCGGGGGCGACGAACACGTAGGGCGACTCCCCTTGCATCCCGCGTTCGGCCGCGCGCTGATGAACGCGCGGGGCC
>NZ_CAKKMM010000439.1:0-3660 GCF_918698205.1 Microbacterium sp. Bi128
GTGATGGGGAGGGTCGCTGCCAGTGTGTAGGCCTGGTGTGTCGCCTGCAGGTATCGGTGAACCTCGGCGGTGTCATCGTTGCGTGCGTCCGTGTCGATCTCCGCTTGGAACACTTCGGACAGTGACGCCTGTGTGCCCTCGATCCGGGAGCTCGCGAGCGCCTCGCGCCGAAGGTACGGGCCGATCAGCAGGCTCGGGTCGGTGATGAGCATGCCCAACCCCTGCAGGTGCCCGAGGGCTGCATCAGCCTCAGAGAGTGCGGAAACGACCGCGCTCGGGAGATCGAGGTGACGCGGGATGTGCCGGGGAAGGTAGTAGATGAACGCATCCTTCTTGCCAGGCTCACGTGTGGCGTATCCGAACGCCGAGTCGACAAATCGAGTTGCATCCATACGCCCACGCTACAACTAACTACGGGTTTCAGTTGGAGCGTCGCGATGCGGGTGTAATTCGACTTGGAGCGTGAAGCTCACGCTCCAAGTGACTTGAGCGTCAGTTGGAGCGTCGATCACACGGTTCCTCTCAGCACGGCCCCGTTGACCCGCGTCACCGTCGTGGAGTTGCTCTTGTCGACCTCGGCGAACGCCGACGTGACCCCGGTCGAGACGGTGTCGGTCCACATGCGCCGGTGCATGCCGCTCGCGTCGACGTAGGTGACGGTGAGGTGGTTGTTCTTCTCCCGTTCGGCGAACGCCGACGTCACGCCCGAGGAGATCGTGGGTGCCGAGCGCCGGAGGACACCGCTCGGATCGAGCGTCACGAGGGTTCCGACGGCGCGGCTGCCGGTGGGCACCGTGACGTCGGTGCTGCCCACCGGGTGGTCGGCAACCGTGTCGGTCCAGAGCCGGCGGTGCGCGACCTGGGTGGTGGTGCTCGTCGGCGCCGCGAGCGTGGCCACGGCCGTCGCGCCCGCCGCGGCCGCTCCGCTCACGCCGCTGGTGAAGCTCACCCCAGGTGCGCCGCCATACCCCCGCGCGCCGCGGCCGCGGCTTCCAGCAGCCGTACGCCGATGACGCCCTCGGGCTCCCACGTCGTGAAGCAGTCGGTCGACCACCTCGCATCCGGCGCCACCTCCACCGCCCCGTAGACCCGAGCCAGCTCCGCGGCCGGGGGAGTGAGCCGGGGCCGCAACACCGTCAGCACGACCCGGTCGGCGATCAGCACCTGAGCGGCGGCGCCGTCGTCGAGCGGCCTGATCTCGGCCGGGGTCGCGGCCAGTTCCTCGGGCGTCAGCACCGCCGAGACGGCCGAGGTCAGCGCCTCGATATCGACGGGTTCGCGTGTGAACGCGACGCTGCTACGGGGCACGGTTACCTCTCCTCCGTCGGGTCAGGGCCGGCTCGTCGGCAGACGGAGCGGCCGGCGCAGGCTCGGCGGACGCAGGCGCGGAAGCACCGGTCACGGACGCCGGAGCCACCTCCCGCGTCGCCTCATCCACGCCCCCCGCGCCATCGGCATCCACTGCGGGCTCAGCCTCCGCCGGCGCCCCCACCACCGAAGCACCCTCCGCATCACCCTCGCCGGCGACGAAGTTCGCCACCTGCACCAGGGTCGGACGCTCGCCGCGACGGGCCAGCCGACCACGGCCGGCGATCATCGGCTCGGCGTACAGCTTCGGCAGCAGCGCACCCTCGGAGCGGTCGCCCGACATGATCAGCGCGGTGCCGCCGGTGTCGCGGATGCTCTGCAGAGCGACATCGAACATCGCCCGCGACGCTCCCGCGACGGGACGGCTCACCACCACGTTCAGCCGCAGATCGCGCGCCGATGCGAGGTATGGCAGCAGCGGACGCAGCGGTTCGGTGCCGCCGGCGGCGAGGACGTCGAAGTCGTCGGCGATGACCAGGATGCGCGGTCCCGCGTCGCGATCCGTGGCGCGCTTCTCGAGTTCGACCGCGATCGATTCGGCCAAGAGTCGCGCCTGCCGACCCGACGACGCGTGGCCGCCGAGATAGGCGTCCGGGACCTCGGATGCCAGCTCCCCGCGCGCATCCATGAGGGCGACGACGAGTTCCTCGGCGGAATGCCGGTCGATCGCGCCCTGCACGATGCCGCGGAGCGCCGTGGTCTTGCCGCAGCGGCTGTCGCCGAGCACGAGCAGGTGCGGGTCGCGCGTGACGAGGTCGAGGGCGACCGGCTGCATCGTGTCCTGACGGAGGCCCAGGGGCATGGCATCCGGTTCGTCGATCGCGTCGGGCAGCTCGGCGGGCGACAGCACCTCGGGGAGCAGTCGGATGGGCGCCGCGCCCTGACCGCCCCAGCGGGCCGCACTCTCGCGCGCGAGCCGCTCGAGCGCCTCGCCGGTGTCGCCGTCATCGACCTCTTCGAGGAGGGGCAGCGCGATCTGCGCGAACAGCTTCTCGTCGGTCAGCACCCGGCCGGGTTCGTCGGCGCGGAGCGTCTGCGACAGCTTGCGGGCGATCTGCGAGTCGGCGGGGTCGTTGAGCTTCAGCTCGAGGCGCGTGCCGATGAGGCCCTGCAGATTCATGCGCAGTTCGTTCCAGCGCGAGAGGGCGACGACGACGTGGATGCCGAAGCTGCCGCCGCGTTCGAGCAGCTGACCCAGCGGCGCCTCGAGGTCTTCGAAGTCCTGCCGCAGCGCCCCGAGGCCGTCGATCAGCAGCACGACGTCGGCGCTCGGCAGGTCGGGGAGGCGGCCGTCGGCGTGCTGCCGGCGCATGTCGGCGAGGGAGTCGAGGCCGTAGTCGCGGAACACCCGCTCGCGCACCGCGAGCATGCCGGTGAGCTCCTCGAGCAGACGCGTGAGCCGCTCGCGGTTGCCGCGCGTCGCGACGCCACCGACGTGCGGGAACGGCTCGATGCGGGCGAGACCGCCGCCGGTGAGGTCCATTCCGTAGATGCTCACCTGGCGCGGGGAGTGCGTGAACGACAGCGATGCGGCGAGCGTGCGCAGGAACATCGAGCGCCCCGACTGCGGGGCGCCGGTGATCGAGACGTGTCCGCCCGAGCGCGTGAGGTCGAGCATCCACGGTGACTGCGTCTGCTTGGACGGGTCGTCGAGCAGGCCCATCGGCGCGCGCAGGGTCCCTGCGCCGTCGGCCTGGGGGAGCACCCCGCCGAGCGTGAGCACGGGCGGCAGCGGCGGCAGCCACACCGGACGCGTGCGGGCGATGCCGCGGGCGAGGCGCGAGGTCGCCGCCTGCACGAGCGTGCGGCCGGTGGTCGGGGTCTCGGGCTCGGCGCTGTCGAGCTGCTCGGCCTCGGGGGAATTGTCGGGCAGGTCGTACGCGGGCAGTCGCAGGACGGGCGGGGCGTCGTCGTGCCGCGGGCCCGACTCGAC
Source organism: Microbacterium sp. Bi128 (assembly GCF_918698205.1). NCBI lineage: Bacteria > Bacillati > Actinomycetota > Actinomycetes > Micrococcales > Microbacteriaceae > Microbacterium > Microbacterium sp. Bi128. The sequence continues at coordinate 3,302 of NZ_CAKKMM010000439.1, forward strand.
CGGATCGGGCACCGGACCCGAGACGTACCCGGCGCGGAAGCGCGTGTAGACCGACGTGTCGACCTTGAGGTACCCGAAGCCGGGGATCGCGGGCAGGTGGAAGGCATCGGGGGTGTCGAGCACCACGGCCGATTCCGACTCCGAGAACGTCCGCAGGCCGATCCGGTACGAGAGGTACGTGTCGAGGCCGCGCAGGCGGCCGCCCTCGATGCGTTGGCTCGACAGCAGCAGGTGGACGCCGATCGATCGGCCGATGCGCCCGATCGTCAGCAGCAGCTCGACGAAGTCGGGCTCCGCGGTCAGCAGCTCGCCGAACTCGTCGATGACGAGGAACAGGTGCGGCAGCGCCGGAAGCTCGG
>NZ_CAKKMM010000440.1:0-3648 GCF_918698205.1 Microbacterium sp. Bi128
GGCCAGGGAGCAGGGTGCTCGAAAACTGTGCCAGCAAAACACGGTGCCTGGGAAATGGCTGGATTCCAAGTGGTGCGGGCGCCCGCGGGTGAGAAAACTCACCCCTGCAATGGCGCACTCAGCGGAAGGCGTTTACCTGCATCGCTACGGAGTCCCTCGGCGTCCCTGACAAGGACGGGACGGGACCCGTGCCGGCTACTTGGAGATCAAGATCATGTTTTGTAGCGTAGCAGACGCTGGCGCTCCCACCCGGTTTCCCATACGGGCTGGCCGCGAACTAATCTGGCCCATTATGGAGTCTGCACACTATTTCAGCGCCCAGCCGGCCGGGCCCTTTACCCGTAAGCCGCTCACTGTGGATCTTGCCGGTGAGACGCGCCGGCTGCAGACGTCCTCGGGGATCTTCAGCCCGGACGGGATCGACAAGGGAACGGCCGTGCTGCTGGCCGACGTCCCGGCGCCGTCGCCGCAGGGCAACCTGCTGGATATCGGCTGCGGCTGGGGACCGATCGCCCTGACCATGGCCCTGCGGGCACCGCACGCCCAGGTCTACGCGGTGGACGTGAACGAACGCTGCGTGACCCTGACCAATGAAAACGCCGGGCTGTTGGGGCTGCACAACGTATCCGCCAGCACGCCGGACGCCGTGGACCCCGACCTGCGCTTTGACACCATCTGGTCCAACCCGCCGATCAGGATCGGCAAGGATGAGCTTCATGCCCTCCTGCGCCTGTGGATTCCCAGGCTGGCGCCGGGCGGATCGGCCTGGCTCGTGGTCCAGAAGAACCTCGGCTCGGACTCGCTGCAGCGCTGGCTCTCGGCGGAGCTCGACGCCAGCTTCAGCGTGACCCGGGAGAGCACGTCGAAGTCGTTCCGGATCCTTCGAATCAGGAAAGCGTCCCGCTAGCGACGATCACGGCCGGGCCGCTGAGTTCGACGTGTTCGTGCCCCTCCGGGCCCAGGAAGAATTTCACGCCGACGACGCCGCCGGGGACGTGGACGTTCCACGCGTCCGGTGCGCCCTGGCCGGCCCAGTGGCGAATCGCGACGGCGGCGGCGCAGGCGCCCGTGCCGCATGACTGGGTCTCCCCCACTCCGCGCTCGTGGACCCGCATGGTGATGGTGCCGGTGCCGTCGTGGACCAGTGGTTCGGAGGGCACAACGAATTCGACGTTGGTGCCGTGCGGCGGCGTCGGGTCCACCCGGGGGGCCGTGAACAGCTGCGTGGCCTCCAGTTCGGCTGTTTCGGCCAGGGCCACGACAGTGTGCGGGTTGCCCATGCTGACGGAGAGGGCGGGCCGTGCGACTTCGAGCCCGTCGGCGCTGACCAGCGAGTCCATGGCCCGCGCGGTCGCCTCGCCCGGGAAAATGAATTCCCAGGGGCCCATGTCCACGGCGTAGCCCGCAGCCGTCCGGACGATCGTCTTGGCACCGCCCCGGGTTCCAATGACGAGCGATTCGCCGGCCGGCAGGTCCACGAGGCCTTCGGCGATGAGGAAGTGCACAAAGACGCGGACTCCGTTTCCGCACATCTCAGAGAGCGAGCCGTCGCCGTTGCGGTAGTCCATGAACCACTCGGCATCGGGGTGCGCGGTCAGCAATTGCTGCCCCTCGGGCAGGAGCCGGGAAGGCACGGCCCGGATCAGGCCGTCGCCGCCGATGCCACGGTGCCGGTCACAGAGCGCCGCGACGTGCTCCGGGCTCAACTCGAGCGCGCCGTTGGGGTCTGCGATCAGGACAAAGTCGTTGCCCGTTCCGTGGGCTTTGGAAAACTTCAGGCCGCTCAGCGGGGCGGTATCGCCGGCAGTACGGTCAGCGTCTACGGCTTGGGATTCGTCCATGCTCCAAGGTTACCGTTCCGCCCCGACCGCTCCGGCACCGTGACCCAAGCGCTACGCCGGAGGCAGAACCGGCGTCGCCCGGCAGAGGCCGGCGGCCTCGGCCACGAGGTCAGGATCGTGCCAGCCCAGCCAGGTGACCCGGGGATCCGCACGGAACCAGGTCAGCTGGCGGCGCGCGAACTGCCGGGTGGCGATGATGGTTTCGTCCGCGGCCTGCTCCACGCTGGAGGCACCGTCGAGCACCCGGAGGAACTGCGCGTAGCCGAGGGCCCGCGGCGCGGTCCGGCCGCCGCGGAGCCCGGCTGCGTCCAGCCGGCGGACTTCGTCCAGGAGCCCCCGGTCCACCATCGCGTGGACCCGGTCGGCCAGGCGCTGCCGGAGCAGTTCCCGGTCCACCTCGAGTCCGATCTGGATGGCAGGCTGGAAGTATTGGCGGGCCGGCATGAAGGAGCTGAATGGCCGCCCGGTGAGCTCGAAGACTTCCAGGGCGCGGATGATCCTGCGCTCATCGCCGAGCCTGCCCGCGGAGACGGGGTCCACTGCCTCGAGCCGTCGCCGCAGGGGCGCGGGGCCCGCGGTAGCCAGTTCCGCCTCGAGCCGGCCGCGGATCTCCGGATCCGTGCCGGGGAATTCCAGGACGTCGAGGGCGGCGCGGACGTAGAGTCCGGAGCCGCCGGCCAGGATGGCGCGCTTACCCCGGCCGTGGATGTCGGCGATCAACGCCCGGGCCTGCTGCTGGAAGTCCGAGACGCTCGCTTCCTCGGTCACGTCCAGAATGTCCAGCAGGTGATGCGGCACACCGCGGCGCTCCGCCTCGGTGATCTTGGCGGTGCCGATATCCATGCCGCGGTAGAACTGCATCGAGTCGGCGTTGATGACTTCACCGTCGAGCTCAAGGGCGAGGGAGACTGCCAGGTCTGATTTGCCGGATCCCGTCGGCCCGACGACGGCGATCACCGGCGGCGCGGCCGGCCGTGCCCCCTGCGCCGCCGCATTTTGGGCAGCGTCCTTCTGGGCAGTGCCCTCGGCCGCCAAGGCCTGGGCTGTGTCCTCGACCGCCGTGGCGCGGGCTGCTGGGTTCTGGACTGCTTCGTTCCGGGGAGCGCCCTGCGGGCCGGGCACGGCGCTAACGGCCGCGGACCGGGAGGCTGGGCATGCCCAGCGACACGCCGGAGGTGCCCGACGCGCTGGTCTTGCCCGCCGGGCTGGCCGGGGCGCCGCAGGAATCTGCCTGCGACCGGTCCCAGGCATCGCCGGCACGGGACCGGCGCAGGCTGTAGTCCTCGGCCGAGGCGGGGTCGGAGACGAGGTGGAACGCCGCCGCCTCTGTGATGGTGACAGTCACCAGATCGCCGGGCCGGGGCACTTCGGCTCCGGCGGGCACGGAGAAGTGCACCAGCCGCTGGTCCTGGGACCGGCCGGAGAGGCGGTGGGTTTCCCCAGCCTTACGGCCCGACTGGGCCGTCACCATGACCTCGACGCGGCGGCCAAGCTGCCGGGCGTTTTCCTCGGCGGCAATCCGGTCCTGCAGGGCCGTGAGGCGTTCGAAGCGTTCCTGGACCACGGCCTTGGGCAGCTGGTCCGGCAGGTCCGCGGCGGGCGTGCCCGGCCGCTTGGAGTACTGGAAGGTGAAGGCGGTGGCGAACCGGGACTTCGCCACGACGTCGAGGGTGGCCTGGAAGTCCTCCTCGGTCTCGCCGGGGAACCCGACGATGATGTCGGTGGAGATGGCGGCGTGCGGGATCTTCGCGCGGACCTTGCCCAGGACGCCGGGGAACCTGGTCGAGCGGTAGGACCGCTTCATGGC
>NZ_CAKKMM010000441.1:0-3640 GCF_918698205.1 Microbacterium sp. Bi128
GCTCGGGTCGCTGCGACGAGGGCACGACCACCGGGGCGCTCGGTTGCGGAGCGGGCAGGGTGGGTGCCGGGGCGGCCTCCATGGGACGCACGGGCTCGGGCGTGGGGCGGGCCGTGGGGAACGAAGGCCCGACACTGTCTTGACGCGGCGCGGTCGTTCCGGGGCTGCCGGCGCGGGGCCGCCGGAGCAAGGCCTCGATGCGGGCCCGCAACTCGCGCGGGCGGAAGGGCTTGACCACGTATTCGTCTGCGCCGGCTCCCAGGCCCAGGACCACGTCGGCCTCTTCCTCGAGGCCGGTGAGCATGATGATGTACGTGTCGCTCTGCTGTCGGATGCGGCGTGCGGCCTCGAAGCCGTCGATGCCCGGCATGTTGACATCCAGCGTGGTGATGAGCGGCTGATACGCAATGACGGCGCGTACCCCGTCGATCCCGTTGCCGACGGAGACGGTGGAGAACCCCGCGGACTCGAGCACCTCGACGAGGAGATGACGGATGTCAGGGTCGTCCTCGACGATCACTGCCGTCTTCAGCATCTCGGTGCTGTTGCTCATCCCACCACTCTTCCGGCTTCGCACGTCTGTCGTGCCCGCGCTCTCCCCCGAGGCACGGCGACCGCGGAGCGGCCGAGCCACATCCTTACACACTTCGGAGCGTCGACGGCGACCGCCGGCGGTCGTCCGCCCCGGTTCAGCGGCTCTCGCGCGTCAGTTCCACTGCGGCATCCGGCCACCAGGTGCCCGCAACGGGACCGCCGTTGCATTCGCCGTCGCTCTCGCCCGGAGGCTTGATCCAGAGTGTGGTGTCCACGACACCGTCCCCGAAGGCGCCGCTGGCGGCGCCCACGAGTCGGCCGCCGGGGTTGCACCAGTCCGGTCCGGCAGGACCTGCGCCGTTGCGGGAGGTGTCGATGATCGCGTGCGTGCCGCCGAGGAGATCGGACAGTCGGTGCGCGTAGGCGAACTCGTTCGCCGTGTCCTGATAGTTCGAGACGTTCAGGGCGACGCCGCGGACCTCATCGATGAGCCCGGTCGACCGCAGCAGGTCGGCCATCTCGTTCACCGGATGCCATGCCGAATGACCGCCGTCCAGGTAGATCCAGGTGTTCACGCCGCGCAGGTTCTCTACCGCCGTACGCAAGTGGCGTGCGCGCTCCTCGAGGGAGCCGCACGAGGGGGCGAGAGCGATGCTGTCGGGTTCGAGGACGACGATCTTGCGCACGTCGGACGCATTGCGCAGCGCGTCACCGATGCGGGCGGTCCACTCGCGGTAGGCGTCGGGGTCGAGACCTCCGGCGGAGTGGTTGCCGCAATCCCGGTCGAGCAGGCCGTAGACGGCGATGGACACGGTGGCGTCCTGGTCACGGGCTTCGGCCGAAAGGTGGGCCACCCGGTCCCACACCTCGTCGACGGGGTCGATCTCGGGAGTCAGCCAATAGGTCGTGGGCTGCGCCGCCAACCAGGACGCGGCCTCGGCCTCGGCGGATCCCGCCGGCGTCTGCTGGGCGGCCTTGGCGGCCTTCGACTCGTCCGGGGTGACGATGCGGGTGTCGACGGCGGGAGGGCGCGCGGACAGCGTCTGGAACAGGGAGGACACGAGGGAACCCACCACGGCGATCCCGACCACAAGCGCCACGACGAGCACGACGGCCCCGCCCACCAGGACCGGCCGCGGAATCCGACGCCGGCGCTTCGGGCGGTGTGCTCTCCCCACTCTGAGGACTTTAGTCGAGCGATCCCGTGCGCGGCCGCAGGTCGAGGAGCGAACCCGGCCGTGATGACGGCGGACGCCCCCGGGGGTCGAAGCGCCGCCGTCGTGCACTGATTAGGTCGATCGAGCGGATACCCTGTCCTCGTGGGCAAATTGGTTTACAACGCGCTCGGTCACGCGGTCGACGTCGAGGACCGGACTCTGGCCCATTTGCGCCTGGTCTTCATGAACAAGCTCCGTCGCGGCGAACCATTCATGTTCCACTTCCCCGTCGGTGACGGGAGTGGCTCGCGTACTCTCTGGATCCACCCATCGATCCCGCTGGTGTTCCACTTCTACGGCAGTCGTCCGCCGCACGTGAACCGTCGTTGGATCGACGAACTCATGCACGAGGCGAGTTCGCCGAACGGGCTGACGGTCGTGCCGGAGCCGGATCCGGATGCCGCGGAGTCGATCTCGGTGTGAGCCGAGTTCAGCGGCACTCGGCGTCGACGACCTCGCGGACGCGATCGAGGAAATCGGCGAGCTGGTCCGCGGCGCCGGCGGGAAGATCGAGAGCGAACTCGCGGATCCTCGCCGTGACCGGGTCGATCGCATCGGCGTCCGTGCTGCGGTCGAAGGGCACGACGAACTTGCTGCGACGATCGGCCGGGTTCGCCACGAAACCGATCAGCCCGCCCGCGTACAAGCGGTCGAGCATCCCCGTCACCGAGGCGGTCGACACGGCCAGGGCTTGAGCGATCTCGGTGGGGGTGATGGTGCCGCCCTCGTCGGCCCGTTCGAGGATCAGGCGCATCGCCGCACGGGCGTTCTCGCTTGGTCCGCAGTCGGTCTGCCGGCGGCGGGCCAGTCGAGCCTCGGCCAGGCGCAGTCTCTCGACGGCGCGGGCGGCGACCGTCGATGGGTCGTCTTCAGTCACGATCGTCATTGCTCTCCTGTCGGGTCCGGCCGCCCGAGGCGACAGTCTAGTTACGCAAACGAGGCACTCGTACGGCGGCGTCGGCCTCGGACGCGTCGGTGACCTCGAAAGAAACTCGGTGGAACGCCGCGATTCCTGCGTGATTCACGTTGTGATGGTTAGGCGATCTAGTAAAATCCTGACTGCCGAAAACTCCGGAAGGAGATGCTCATGGGCCTACTGTTCTACGGCTCTTCCGAGCGCCCGATCCGGATCCCGGATCGCGTGCTCGCCCACGTGAAGGTCGTCACCGCGACCAAGCTCCGCCGCGGCGAGAGCTTCACCCTGTCGTGGCGGCACCCCGACGAGGAAGAGGGCGGGCGCAGCACGATCTGGATCCAACCCGCGATCCCGCTGCGTTTCGTCTTCGGGTCCGTCGAGCCCGAGGTGCTCGACCCGACGCTGTTGCAGGCCTTCGCCAACTCGGCGAACTCCTCCAGCGGCCTCAGCATCGACCTCGACGACTCGCCGTCCGAACAGCCGGCCGGGGCGTCTCGGCGCACGGTCTGACGCCGGACCTACCGCGCGGAGGAGGAACGTCATCGGTCAGACCCGACCGGCCGCGTGCCGGTACGCGATGAGCGACATCCACTCGCTGCCCGGGCAGGGCGGGGCCGATCGTCCCCGCATGCGCTCCCACGCCTCGACGTAGATGCCCTCCAGAAGGGACTCGGCGCGCGCGGCCTCTCTGGTGAGGGTGAGGAGTACCGCGTACACGCGCGGGGCCGTCACGTCGTAGAAGTCGACGAAGGCGCCGCGGTCGCCCGAGGCGGCGCGCACGAGAAGGGCGTCCAGATCGACGCCGGCCCGTGCCGCGCGGGTGCTGTCCGTGAGCGTCATGGGCACCTCCTCGGTCGACGTGCTCTCAGTCAACAGTCCGGGGCTGCTCGCGACCGGGGGTTGCGTGACCGTGGCCATTCGCTTAGCGATTCGGGCACACTCGTGTCACGCCGCTCGGACGTACCGTCAAGCC
>NZ_CAKKMM010000442.1:0-3627 GCF_918698205.1 Microbacterium sp. Bi128
GTCTACAAGCAGTTCGAGGCCCTCGACTGCGACAACCCCTCCCAGGACAAGCAGCAGCGCTCCGACCCGACCAAGCCGCTGGTGACCTGCGAGCCGGCCTCGGCCAAGTCGCCGGCCATCAAGTACATCCTCGGTCCGGTGGAGGTGAAGGGCTCGAACATCAAGTCCTCCTCGTTCCAGCTGCAGCGCGGCGCCCAGGGTGCCGTGACCAATGAATGGGCCGTCAACATCCAGTTCGATGACGCGGGCACCACCAAGTTCAAGGAAATCACCGAGCGCCTGTACCAGTTCTACGCCGCCGGCGGCGGCCAGACCGGCTCGGATCCGAAATCCCAGTTCGCAATCGTCCTGGACGACCAGGTCATCTCCGCCCCGCGCTCCCTCGCCGTCATCACCGACGGCCGGCCGCAGATCACCGGCGGATTCACCGAGGAGTCGGCCAAGGCCCTCTCCGACCAGCTCCGTTTCGGTGCCCTGCCGATCAGCTTCGAAATCCAGAGCGAACAGCAGATCTCGGCAACCCTCGGCGGTGAGCAGCTCCGCATGGGTATGCTCGCCGGCGTGATCGGCCTCCTGTTGGTGTTTGTCTACTCGCTGTTCCAGTACCGGGCCCTTGGCCTCGTGACCGTGGCATCCCTCGTGATCGCCGGGGTGCTGACGTTCCTGGCCATCGCCATCCTCGGCTGGACCGAAAACTACAGGCTTTCGCTCGCCGGCGTCGCGGGCCTGATCGTGGCCATCGGCCAGACAGCCGACTCGTTCATCGTCTACTTCGAACGCATCCGCGATGAGCTCCGCGAAGGCCGCGGCCTGGTCTCGGCCGTCGAAAACGGCTGGAAGCGGGCCAAGCGCACCATCCTCGCGTCCAAGGCCGTGAACCTTCTCGCCGCCGTCGTGCTGTTCTTCGTGGCAGTGGGCAACGTCCGCGGCTTCGCGTTCACCCTCGGCCTCACCGCGATCGCCGACCTCATCGTCGTCTTCATGTTCACCCACCCCACCCTGCAGCTGCTGGCCCGGACCAAGTTCTTCGGCGAAGGCCACCGGTTCTCGGGCCTGGACCCGAAGCGCCTCGGCGCCGTCCCGCTGTACCGCGGTGCCGGCCGGGTCCGGACCCCGGAGGACAAGCCCGTGGCAGTGGTGCGCGCGAAGAACACCGGCGCCGCCGCCGAGGCAGAACGCCGGATGACCATTGCAGAACGCCGCCTCGCCGAAAAGCAGGAGCAGGCACAACAGGCACAGCTCGCCGGTACCTCCAAGAGCGCGTCCAAGGAGGGCAAGTAAATGGTCAACTTCTCAACATTCGGCAATGAGCTGTACACGGGCAAGCGCTCGTACGACTTCGTCGGCTACAGGAAGCTGTGGTTCCTGATTGCCGGGATCGCCGTCGCCCTCTCCATCCTGATCCCGGTCGCCAAGGGTGGGTTCAACCTCGGCATCGAGTTCCGCGGCGGCTCCGAGTTCACGGTCTCCAACGTCAAGACCACCGAGGCCTCCCTCGGCGAGAAGGCCGTCAAGGACGTCGTGTCGGGATCCGTGCCGCGCGTGGCTAACGTCGCGGGTACCACCATGCGCATCCAGACGGACAAGCTCTCCGACGACGAGACGCTGCAGATTAAGGAAGGCCTCACCAAGGCCTACGGTGTGACCGATAACGAAGTCACCTCGACCTTCGTCGGCCCCACCTGGGGTGCGGACGTCACGAAGCAGGCGCTGATGGGCCTGGCAATCTTTGTGGGCCTGGCCGCCGTCCTGATGGCGCTCTACTTCCGGACCTGGAAGATGTCGCTCTCGGCACTTGTCGGCATGGCCGTCACGATGTTCGTGACCGCCGGTGTTTACGGCCTCAGCGACTTCGAAGTAACGCCGTCGGCCATCATCGGCTTCCTCACGGTGCTCAGCTACTCGCTGTACGACACCGTGGTGGTGTTCGACAAGATCCGGGAGAACACCTCGGACATGCAGGCCTCCACCCGGCGGACCTTCGCCGAAGAGGTCAACCTCGCCATCAACCAGACCCTGGTCCGGTCCATCAACACCATGGTGGTGGCCATCCTGCCGGTCGGTGCGATCCTCTTCATCGGGGCCGGGCTGCTCGGTGCCGGAACGCTGCGGGACCTGTCCCTGGCGCTGTTCGTGGGCATCCTGGTGGGCACTGCCGCCACGATCTTCATCGCGGCTCCGCTTTACGCCGCGCTGCGGCAGGGAGAACCCGACCTGGTCAAGCAGGCCAAACGGGTGGAACAGAGGCGTGCTGACGCGGCAGCCAAGGCCGAGTCGCCGGCGTCGCCCGCCACGGCCTGAACCGTCCCCAGCGGCCACAAACGGGCCGGAGACCGTCGTTTTCGACGGCCTCCGGCCCGTCGCCGTATCCCCGCCGGTTATCGAAGTATCCTGCTGCGGGAATACACTTGAATAATTAACCGGTCGCGAGAGGTGCTCCATTGGAAGAACGTTCGACGCCGGTGCCGGAGGCACCTGCGGACAAGGGCCAAGGCCAGGGTTCACAGACTGGCCTGGTGGTTCCCGGACGCCCCGATGTTCCCGTGCCGGTGGACAACTCCGGTGCCCGGCCCACTTTTCCCGGCCGGCGCGAGCGCACGAGGTCCCGACTTGCCCGGCTGACGGGCCGTGGCACTCCGGCCTACTCGCCGATTTTGGAGCCGTTGCTGCGCACTGTGCGCGCCAACAACCCCAAAGAGGATTTCGATCTCATCCAGCGTGCCTTCGTGGTCGCCGAGCGCTGCCACCGGGGCCAGAAGCGCAAGAGCGGCGACCCGTACATCACCCACCCCGTCGCGGTGGCCACCATCCTCGCCGAACTCGGCCTCAGCGGCACCACGCTGGCCGCGGCCCTGCTGCACGACACCGTCGAAGACACGTCTTACACCCTCGCCGACCTCAAGACCGAGTTCGGTCCGGAAGTGGCCATGCTGGTGGACGGCGTCACGAAGCTGGACAAGGTCAGCTTCGGTGAGGCGGCCCAGTCCGAGACCGTGCGCAAGATGGTCGTCGCGATGGCCAAGGACATCCGCGTCCTGATGATCAAACTCGCCGACCGGCTCCACAATGCCCGTACGTGGCGTTTTGTCTCGGCTGAGTCCTCGGCCCGCAAGGCCCGGGAGACGCTGGAAATCTTCGCGCCGCTGGCCCACCGGCTTGGCATGAACACCATCAAGTGGGAGCTGGAGGATCTGTCCTTCGCTGCCCTCTATCCCAAGGTGTACGAGGAAATCGTGCGCATGGTGGGGGACCGGACCCCGGAACGCGAAAAGAACCTGGCGGTCATCCGCAACCAGATCACCGAGGACCTCAGGGCCGCGAAGATCAAGGCCACGATCACCGGGCGGCCAAAGCACTACTACTCGATCTATCAGAAGATGATCGTCCGCGACAAAGACTTCGACGACATCAACGACCTCATGGGCGTGCGCGTCCTGGTCGATTCTGTCCGGGACTGTTACGCGGCCCTGGGCGCGATGCACTCGCGCTGGAACCCCCTGCCCGGGCGGTTCAAGGACTACATCGCGATGCCCAAGTTCAACATGTACCAGTCGCTGCACACCACGGTGATCGGTCCCGGCGGCAAGCCGGTGGAAATCCAGATCCTCACCCACGAAATGCACCGCC
>NZ_CAKKMM010000443.1:0-3627 GCF_918698205.1 Microbacterium sp. Bi128
GGGCGCAACTACTACGAACCCACCGGCAACGGGGCCGAACGCGACATCGCCACCCGGCTCGAGCGGCTTCGGAGGATCATCCGCGGCACCTGAAAGGCACATGGGCGGCAGGTGAACGCCCGTGACCGGCGGCTGGTCGGCGGCGCCCGGTGGCGCCGGAATCCGCCGTTGACATAGGGGCCAAGAGGTCTAACGTGGAATTACGGCGGCATGGATCTGCTGACCGTCCGTGCGGCGCAGGGGACAGCGCGGTCACATCGCTGGCTCCCTCGTTCCGGACCCCGGAACGGCAGCCGGCTTCGCTCCATCCCAGCTCATCCAGCGCGAGCGTTCCCGTCCCGTCCCCGGCAGGTGTCCCATGAGTATCAACTTCGTTACAGCCATGGCAGTGAAGTCCTTCGATGTGCCGGACAAGAAACGGTGCCCGGACAAGGCCGAATTCGACCTCTGCACAGTGAACGACTACTCGGTGGCCCGGCTGATCCTAGGCCCGGGCTGGCGGTGGCCGGAGAACACCAGAGCCTACGAGCGGACCGACGTCTGCCTGCACCACCATCTCGGTTTCTGCATCTCCGGAGAAATGGAAGTCGAAACGGCCGAAGGGCTGCGCTCCACGATCCACGCCAACGACACGTACGCGATTCCGCCGGGACACGACGAATGGGTGGTGGGCCCGAAACCGTTCGTGGCCGTGGAATTCCTGGGCGCGGCGTCCTTCGGGCGCAGCGGTGTCCGGGGAGCGCACGCCAGAATCTGACTTCGGTCCGCCGGCCGGATCTGGTAGGCTGGATCGTTGTCTGGCAAGGCACGGACGCACAATCCATGGAAACTTCGGTTCGATGAGGGTTGCCCTGTGCCCAGTAGCAAAAGGCAGCGGTTGGCCGATGCTCTCCATCGTGGAGGCCAGTAACACTGACACACCGCAGATATTGGAAGGACACAAGTGGCTAACAACACTCGTGCTCGCCGTACCGCACGCCTTTCGCGTGCACTCGGCATCGCTCTGACCCCCAAGGCCGCCAAGTACATGGAGCGCCGCCCGTACGGCCCCGGTGAGCATGGCCGTGCCCGCAAGAAGCAGGACTCCGACTACGCCGTACGTCTGCGCGAAAAGCAGCGTCTGCGCGCCCAGTACGGCATCCGCGAAGCCCAGATGACCCGTGCCTTCGAAGAAGCACGCCGCACCAAGGGCCTGACCGGTGAAAACCTGATCGAACTGCTCGAAATGCGTCTCGACGCCCTCGTGCTGCGTGCCGGCTTCGCCCGCACCATCGCCCAGGCCCGCCAGCTGGTTGTGCACCGCCACATCCTCGTTGACGGCATCCGCGTTGACCGCCCGTCTTTCCGCGTCGGCGAGGGCCAGCTGGTCCACGTTCACAGCCGCAGCGAGACCATGCCTCCGTTCCAGGTTGCAGCAGCCGGCGCTCACCGCGACGTCCTGCCGATCGTTCCGGCTTACCTGGACGTCAAGCTTGACGCCCTGCAGGCCCGCCTGGTGCGTCGCCCCAAGCGCTCCGAGATCCCCGTGACCTGCGAAGAGCAGCTCGTCGTGGAATTCTACGCACGCTAATTCAAAAGGCATCACCTACAAAGAAGCCCGTGGCAAGCGCCGCGGGCTTCTTTGTATGTAAGGTACTTGGGGGAGTTCCCCGGGAGCCGGTTCGGCTTGCCGGATTTAACTGTCGGCGAAACCGTCGGAACCCGACGCAACAAGCAGGTATCCACTGCAGTTCAAGGAGATGAGTGTCTATGTCTGGTGGCGATATTGCCGGCCTGATCGCGGCTGGAGTGTTTGCACTGCTGGTCCTGCTGCTCGCCGTGCCGATCCTGAAGCTCGGGGGAGTGTTCGACGAAATGCGGACCACTATCCGCTCCATCAGCGACGGCGCCACCCCGCTCATGGACGAGGTCACCGCGACGGTGACCACCACCAACGAGCAGCTGAAGAAGGTTGACGGCATCTCCTCGAACGTCTCGGACGCCTCCGCCAACATCTCGGCGCTGTCCTCGCTCATGGCCGCCACCGTGGGCTCGCCGCTGATCAAGGTGGCAGCCTTCAGCTACGGCGTGCGCTCCGCCTTCAGCACCCGCAAAAAGCCCGCCACCGGCCGCCGCAGCCGCTAAACACTTCGGGAGCACCTGACATGAACAGAATCATCTGGATGGGAATCGGCGTCGCGATCGGCGTTATCGCCTTCCGCAAAGTCACCGAAGCGCAGTCCGCCCTCGGCCCCGAAGGCCTGAACCGGGCCGTCGGACGGCTGGCGGACGGCCTGCTCGACTTCGCCGATGCCGTCCGCGATGGCATGGGCGAGCGGGAGTCAGAACTCCGCACGGCCCTCGGGATCGAGACGGCAACGGACCTCGCCGCCGGCGGCACTGTCGCCCGCCGGGATGCGGTCCGGCGCTAGCCGGGAGAGAATTAGTAAGTAAGGTGCCCGTCACCGGGGGCGACGGCGCGCCGACGCCCCCGGTGACGGGTACCAGATTGACGGGCCCGGATCAGTGCCGGTCCTCAGCTTGTCCCGCGCAGCACAGACGCGGGCCACATAACGCAGTGAATATTGAAGGGTAAGAAAACAGCTCATGAAGTCGCAGGAGATCACCAAGCGCTGGATCGACTTTTTTGTCAGCAAGGGGCACACCGCCGTGCCCTCCGCCTCCCTGGTCTCCAGCGACCCGTCCCTGCTGTTTACGGTGGCCGGCATGGTCCCGTTCATTCCGTACCTGACCGCCCGTGAGGAGGCCCCCTACCAGCGGGCCACCAGTGTGCAGAAGTGCATCCGGACCGGTGACATCGAGGAAGTGGGCAAAACCGCCCGCCACGGCACGTTCTTCCAGATGTGCGGCAACTTCTCCTTTGGCGACTACTTCAAGGAAGACGCCATCAAGTTCGCGTGGGAGCTCCTGACCACCAGCGTGGACGACGGCGGGTACGGACTGCCGCCGGAGCGGCTCTGGGTCACCGTCTATGAAGAGGACGACGAGGCCGAGCAGCTGTGGCTGAAGAACACCGGCATGCCGGCCGAGCGGATCCAGCGCATGGGCAAGTCCGACAACTACTGGTCCACCGGCCAGCCCGGCCCCGCCGGTCCCTGCTCGGAGATCTATTACGACCGCGGCCCGTCCTACGGCGTCGAGGGCGGCCCCATCGCCGATGAAAACCGCTACGTCGAGATCTGGAACCTCGTGTTCATGCAGTACCAGATCGACAACGTCCGCTCCAAGGTGGATTTCGACATCACCGGAGAACTGCCCAAGAAGAACATCGACACGGGCCTGGGCATGGAGCGCCTCGCGATGATCCTCCAGGACGTCGAGAACATGTACGAGACGGACCAGGTCCGCCCCGTGATCGACCGGGCCGCGGCCCTCTCCGGCCGGGAATACACCTCCGCGGAGTCCGCCGAGGACCCGCACCACACGGACGACGTCCGCATGCGCGTCGTTGCCGACCACATCCGCTCGGCCCTCATGCTGATCGCCGACGGCGTGACCCCCTCCAACGAGGGCCGCGGCTACGTGCTGCGCCGCCTGATCCGCCGGGCCGTCCGCTCCATGCGCCTGCTCGGCGTCGATAAAGCCTGCCTGCCGGAACTGCTGCCGGCCTCGCGGGACGCCATGAAG
>NZ_CAKKMM010000444.1:0-3627 GCF_918698205.1 Microbacterium sp. Bi128
GGGTGGCCGGCCACCCGGGTGTTCGTTGTTTTTCTACTTGTTTTCCGCGCCGAGCTACCCGAATTTCTGTCGTAGTTACTTGCCCGATACGTCGGGCAATTGGCAGTAAGTACCGCTATTCCATAGGTATGTCGTTTGTAACAATTGCGGACATAGCAGCCCGCACAGGCCGCCGGAGCGCGAGTCGACTGCGACTACCGGGCCGCAACCGGCTCGTCGGTTCAGCACGAACCAGCCCGAGGGGCTAAAGTGGTCCTATGCGCGCCGTGCTCCTGCTTAGCTAGCCGCCCGGCATCCCGGCGAGACCTCGTTTCCGAAGAGTCCCCGGATTGCCGAGCGGCGGCCCCTCCATGTCGAGGGGCTTTTGTGTGTCCGGGGTAAATTCCGGTCCGCAACGCACGAAGTTACAGCAGGAGTACCACGTACGGACAGTATGGAGTCAGGACCGGGCAGCCGGCCGTGACAGTGCAGACTTGATGGTGAACAGGCCTGGCGGCAGGCAGGCCTGAAGGTAGACAGGCCTGGGTAACAGGCCGCACAGAACAGAAGAGGCCAGCAGTGAGCGTTCAGCCGGAAACACAGACCGGATCGCCAGCAGCCGCGGCGGAGGGGCCTGAGGAAGGTGCCTACAGCTTCGCGGCAATGGAAGCCAAATGGCCGCAGGTCTGGGAAGACCTGAAGGTCTTCACGCCCCTCGACGACGGCTCAAAGGAACGCCGCTACGTGCTGGACATGTTCCCGTATCCGTCCGGTGACCTTCACATGGGCCACGCCGAGGCGTTCGCGATGGGCGACGTTGTGGCGCGCTACCTGCGCCAGCAGGGCTACGACGTGCTGCACCCGATCGGCTGGGACTCCTTCGGCCTGCCCGCGGAAAACGCGGCGATCAAACGCAACGCGCACCCCAGTGAGTGGACGTACGCCAACATCGACACCCAGGCGGCGTCGTTCAAGCGCTACGCAATCTCCGCGGACTGGTCCCGCCGGCTGCACACCTCGGACCCGGAGTACTACCGCTGGACCCAGTGGCTGTTCACGCGGTTCTACGAGCGTGGACTGGCCTACCGCAAGAATTCGCCGGTCAACTGGTGCCCCAAGGACCAGACCGTGCTGGCCAACGAACAGGTGGTCAACGGCGCCTGCGAGCGGTGTGGCACTCCCGTGACCAAGAAGTCCCTGAACCAGTGGTACTTCAAGATCACTGACTACGCCGACCGCCTGCTCGATGACATGGACGAACTGCGCGGGCACTGGCCCGAACGCGTCCTCGCGATGCAGAAAAACTGGATCGGCCGTTCCGAGGGCGCCCACGTCAACTTCGTGATCGAGGCCGACGGCGGCAAGGCCGCCAAGGACGTCACCGTCTTCACGACGCGCCCGTACACCCTCTACGGCGCCACGTTCTTCGTCGTCGCCGCCGACGCGCCGCTCGCCGTCGAACTGGTCACCGACGAGCACGCTGCCGCCCTGGACGCCTACCGGGAACAGGTCAAGGCGCTCTCCGAAATCGAGCGCCAGTCCACCGAGCGCGAAAAGACCGGCGTCTTCACCGGGCGCTACGCGACCAACCCGCTCAACGGCGAAAAGCTGCCCGTCTGGGCCGCCGACTATGTCCTGGCCGACTATGGCACAGGCGCCATCATGGCCGTCCCGGCCCACGACCAGCGCGACCTCGACTTCGCCAAGACCTTTGACCTGCCCGTCCGGGCAGTCCTGGACACGGGCGAGGAAGACCCCGCCGCCACGGGCATCGCCACCACCGGCGAGGGGACCCTGATCAACTCCGGCGGCCTCGACGGGCTGCCCAAGGCCGAGGCCATCCCAGCGGCCATCGAAATCCTGCGCGAGTTGGGCACGGGCGAGAAGTTCGTGAACTTCCGGCTGCGTGACTGGCTGCTCAGCCGGCAGCGGTTCTGGGGCACACCGATCCCCATCATCCACTGCCCGGCCTGCGGGGAGGTCCCGGTCCCGGATGATCAGCTGCCCGTGACCCTGCCGGCGGACCTGCGCGGCGAGGACCTGTCCCCGAAGGGCACGTCACCGCTCGCCGCGGTCGAAAGCTGGGTCAATGTCGAGTGCCCCAACTGCCAGGGCCCGGCCAAACGGGACACGGACACGATGGACACCTTCGTGGATTCCTCCTGGTACTTCCTGCGCTTCGTCTCTCCGCAGTACACCGGCGGTCCGTTCGATCCGGAGAAGATCAACGACTGGATGCCGGTCGGACAGTACGTGGGCGGCGTGGAGCACGCCATCCTGCACCTGCTCTATGCGCGGTTCTTCACCAAGGTCATCCACGACCTCGGCATGATTGAGGCGGACGAGCCGTTCAGCGCACTGCTGAACCAGGGGCAGGTGCTCAACGGCGGCAAGGCCATGAGCAAGTCCCTGGGCAACGGCGTCGACCTCGGCGAGCAGTTGGACAAGTTCGGTGTGGACGCTGTCCGCCTGACCATGATCTTCGCCTCCCCGCCGGAGGACGACGTCGACTGGGCGGACGTATCGCCGTCGGGCTCCGCGAAGTTCCTGGCCCGGGCCTGGCGCCTCGGCCAGGACGTCACAAGCGCACCTGGCGTCGATGCCGCCACCGGTGACCGTGCCCTGCGCACCGTCACCCACCGCACGATCGCCGATGCGCAGGCCCTGCTGGACAACAACAAGTTCAACGTGGTTGTGGCAAAGCTGATGGAACTGGTCAACGCGACCCGCAAGACCATAGATGCAGCCAGCGGTGCAGGCGGTGCGGACCCAGCAGTCCGCGAGGCCGTGGAAGCCGTAGCCGTCATCCTGAGCCTGTTTGCGCCGTATACCGCCGAGGATCTGTGGAACGTCCTGGGGCACCCGGCATCGGTCGCCAACGCCGGCTGGCCCACGCACGACGACGCACTGCTCGTGGAGGACACGGTCACTGCCGTCGTCCAGGTGCAGGGCAAGGTGCGGGACCGGCTGGAGGTTTCCCAGGACATCTCCGAGGAGGACCTGCGCGAACTGGCGCTGGCATCGGAAAATGTCCAGCGCGCCCTCGACGGCCGTGCCCTGCGCACGGTGATCGTACGGGCGCCTAAACTGGTCAACATCGTCCCGGCCTAGCCGGACGTACCAGCCTGACACTGGCCGCCGGCTGATCCCGGCGGCCAGTGCAGACAACCAGCGCAGACAATGGGACGGGCACAAGTGCCCCCGCCGGAGAAGTAAGTCCACGCGTCCCCAAAGCAGGAGGTCCTTCGTGCCACACCGCGAGCCGTCAGGCTGGCCATGGCTGCGCGAGCGGCTTGTTCGCCTGCGGCAGGGTTCCCGGGACAGCATCCCCGAAGCGGCTCCCGCCGCCGTCGTGCAGGTTGCGGTGGTCACGGACTCTGCCGCCGCGCTGCCCGCGGACTGGGTCCGGGCTTTCGCTGCTGACGGCCGGCTCACCGTGGTCCCGATGCCCGTGATGGTCGGCGCCGAAATCTACGGCGAGGGTGAGGACGACATTGCGGAGACCATCGCCGTGGCCCTGGCCAGCGGCAAGCCCGTCAAGACCTCGCGTCCGTCACCGGGGCAGTTTGAACACGCCTACCGGGAGGCCAGCGAGCGTGGCTTCCAGTCCGTGGTCTCCATTCACATCTCCGCGGGGCTGTCCGGGAC
>NZ_CAKKMM010000445.1:0-3626 GCF_918698205.1 Microbacterium sp. Bi128
CTCCAATGTGGGGGGAGCTCCGCAACTGTGCCTGCGGGGGTTTCGATGAGATAGGGGACGTCCGCGTCCATCAGGCTGGAATCGTATTTCAGCCCGTATTCAGCCACCAACGACGGTGTCTGCCACGAGGGCTCCCACAGTGCGGCGCGATGCCCCTTTGGAGAAATGCCGAAACGCCCGAGTGCAGCTAGCGCCAGATCGAAGTCGGCGCGTTCGTCGTCGAAACTCATGTTCACCGCGGTGCGGTGAGTGTGTGAGTGGTGCGCGATCTCATGACCCGATTCCAGGACCTGTTCCACCATGCGGGGATACCGCTCCGCGGTTACTCCTGGAATGAAGAATGTCGCCGGCTGCTGCACATCCTTCAACATCTGGAGAATCCGGGGAACACCCACCTTGGGTCCGAACGCCTGGTGGGTCATCGCCATCGCATTGTCGGCGTAGCGCCGGCCGGCGGCCAGGACGGGGGACTCGGCGTCGACGTCGAAGGTCAATGCGGCAACGCAGGCCGCCCCCTGCCTCCAGCCGCTTTTATCGAATGTCATATTCGTCCCTCTTCGAAGAAATGGGTTAGAAGAAATGAGTCAGAAGAAAGGGGTCAGAAGTCATGGGTGGAGAGCCAGTCGGCATAGTCGCCGAGGGCCCGATGCAGCGGCCAGACCGATTCGTAGCCGAGATCCGCGGCTGCGGAAGCGATGCTGAAGTGGCCCTGCAGATCCAAGGTTGGATCCGTCCCGGGCCCGATCTCCACGGAGGCGTCCGGGAATGCGATTCGAACTTCTTTGACGACGTCGCTGAGTGTCCAGTACTCGCTGCCGGAGATGTTGTAGGCCAGGGGCCTGGCCCGGGCCGTTTCTGGTGCCTGGACTGCCGCCAGGACGGCAAGAGCGACGTCGCGGACGTAGACAAGGTTGTAGCGGTGGTCGGCCCCGTGGTCCTGTGAGAATGAACCGTCGCGGACTACGCCGCGCATAATGTCCCGCATGACTTCATCCATGCGGTTTCCGGGTCCGTAAACCTGGCCGATGCGCAGGGAGATGACGTCGACTCCATACCTGTCGCCGTAGACCTGTCCGAGCCATTCCCCGGTAACCTTCGTCACGGCGTAAGGCGTCGTCGGATTTACTGGCTCCGATTCGAGAACCACCGGTGCTGAGGTCTTTCCGTACACGCACTCGGAAGAGAAGTTGATGATCCGTTTGACGCCGTGGAGTCGTGCCGCCTCGAAAACCGCCACCGTTCCCTCGACGTTGGCAGCAAACGTAGCCAGGGGAAAGCTCAGGGAATAGGTCGGGTGGGATATGGCGGCGGTATGGACGATGGTGTCGACGTCGTGCTCCTTGAATACTTCGAGGAGACGGGGGATATCGAACAGTTCGCCCTGGACGGAAACGACGTCGCGGCGTGGCGCCTCGATGAAGTCCCGGTTGTAGCTGACTGTTTGATGGCCGGCGTCGGCGAGTTCGTTGACGATGTGGCGTCCGGTGAATCCGGCACCACCTGTGACCAGAACAGAGCTCATGTGATGTTGCCTTTCACTAGGTGCGTTGGATGTGGGATTCAATGTCCGAGTGGGAACGTCGTGGTCCGACCACCATCGACAACAAGGTTTGTTCCCGTGACATACGAGGATTCAGGACCCAACAGCCACAGCGCCGCGGCTGCAATCTCCTCGGGCAGGGCGAACCGGCCAAGCGGCACGGACACTTCGTCCCGGGCGCGTTCTTCTTCGTTCGCGAACTCGGCCGCAAGCATCGGGGTATCTGTCGTGCCCGGCGACAGTGCGTTGACCCGGACGCCGGCCGGTGCGAGTTCGGCGGCCAGTGACCGCATCATCGACAGCACGCCGCCCTTGGTCGCGGTGTATGCGGTGTAGCCTGCCTGGCCGACGTGTGACAGCTCGCTGGCAGTGCAGACCAGCGATCCACCGCCGTTGGCCGAGAGCGTCCGCGCCGCTGCCCGGGCGAAGTGGAAAGTGCCGGTCAAGTTCACCCGGATCAGTCTCTGCCACAGCTCGTCGGATGTTTCGGCGATGGGCGCAACACTGGAGATTCCTGCGGCGTTGAAGGCCCCGCTCAGGGGCCCGAGTTCTGCTTCCGCCCGGGCGAAGGCGCCATCGACCTGTTGGGACTCAGATACGTCGGCTTCGATGAAGATCACAGCGCCCGAGACTTGGCTTTTTGCGTCTTCAAGCAGACGGTCCGGGAGACCGACCGCTGCAACCATTGCCCCTTGCGCCAGAAGGGCCCGGGTGGTCGCGAGACCGATGCCGGAGCTGGCTCCGGTGACAAGGTAGGCCTTGTCCTGAAAATGGCTCATGTCTCCTCTTCCCCGTTGGATGTGGAAAGGCGGGCAGCATGCCCCCGGTCACGATTCGGGGGCATACGCCGGATTTGCCGGTTTAACCTTGATGGCTGATTTAGCCAACGAGCGCACGAGTGTGGTCGTTAAGGAACATGCCGCGGGGGTCGAACTCCCGGCGTATCTGGCTGAAGGTGTCAAGCTCCGGGTAGAGACGCTCCAATCGGCTCCTCGTCATGAAATGGATCTTTCCCCAGTGCGCGCGGGGCTCGAATTCCTGCAGCACCGCATCCGCATCCCGGAAGAAGGGCCAGTAGTCGGTCCCGGGTTCGGTGGTCAGGGTGATAACGGTGGTGTCGCGTCCTTGGAACTGGGACATGTAGCCTTCGTCGGCTTTCACCCAGCGGACCTCAACGGGGTACTTCTGGTCGGAATGCTTGGTGCGGATCAGCTCCTGGACAGCCTGGACGGCCGCCAGGCCGTGTTCGCTGGGAACGAAGTACTCCAGTTCATGGAACGGTGTGGTGAATCCGCCCGGGTAGATGCGGTACGACCGGTCCAGCCGGGCACCTTCCGTGCGGGAAATTTCACGCTCGTCCTGGACCTGGGCGACGTTGTACCGCTTGGTGTAGCTGCGGTTTGCCATGCTCTGGCCCGGCGAACCGGGCAGGTCCAGGAGCTCACAGGAATCGTTGTCCGGGCACCAGAGGAACGAGTAGTGCCGGTTCCCGTCGATGTCGGCCTGCCAGGTTGCCGCGGTCTCCGCCCACGTGGGATAGGTAATCTCCTCCTGCAGGTAATAGCGGTCCTCGACCGCCAGTTCGACCTCCAGGAAGATTCCGAGCGTCCCCAAGGCGACCTGGGCGGCCCTGAGTTCGCGGAGTTGCCCTTCGCCGATTTCGACGATTTCGCCGTAACCGTTGATCAGCCGGACCCAGCGCAGTGCCGATGAGAAGCTGCCCAGGTTCTTTCCGGAGCCGTGGGTGCTGGTCGCGAGTGCCCCGGCGATCTGCTGCTTGTCGATGTCGCCCTGGTTGCCCAGTGCCAGCCCCTGCTCCCACAGCGGATCGCCAAAGGCGTTGATGGTGGTGCCGGCCAGGGCCCTCGCACGGCGCCCCATGAGGTCGGTTCCGGTGATGGCCGAGAGTGCGGACATGTCCATCAGGACTCCGCCCGTCTGGACAAGCGGTGAGGAAGAATGCCCTGAGCCGACTGCACGTACGGGGAGGCCTTCGCGGATGGCGAACCGGACGGCGTCGAGCGCCTCCTGTTCGTTCCGCGGCCGGACGGTGAAGGCCGGCGTGGCGCTCTGGTTGCCGCCCCAG
>NZ_CAKKMM010000446.1:0-3625 GCF_918698205.1 Microbacterium sp. Bi128
CTGGGTCCAGATCCTTGGCGCGAACGCGGAAAAGGTGGTGGAGATCCTGCACGGAGTCCGCGAGGACCTCAACCGGCTGATCGGCACCCTGGAGGCACCGGCCGCTCCCGGCGCCAGGCTGGACCTTGCCCAGCTGATCAGCGAAGGCAATGCCGGCCAGTCCCGGATCCCGGGCAAGCACGGCGGACCCCCGCAGGCATACTCGTGGCTGACGGTGCTGGTGGATGACACACCCGGACAGATCGCCAAGCTGCTGACCGAGATTGGCCAGATCGGCGTCAACGTCGAAGACCTCCGCCTCGACCACTCTTCGGGGCAGAATGTGGGCATGGTGGAAATTTCCGTCCTGCCCAACAAGCACGACCTTTTGATAGCAGCCCTAAACGACCGTGGATGGCGGGTACTCCAGTAATGACCCAGGAACTCATCGAGACAGTGGACGTAGTCCGCCCCGGCAAAAGCCTTGTGGTTGCCATCGACGGCCCCTCCGGCTCCGGCAAATCCAGCGTGAGCAAAGAGGTGGCCCGCCGGCTGAAACTGGCCTACCTCGACACCGGCGCGATGTACCGCGCCCTGACATGGTTCTGCCTGCAGAGCGGCACGGACCTGGACGACGGGGCCGCCGTCGAGACCGCCGCCGAGACCCTGCCGCTTGAAATCAGCACCAGCCCGCAGGAAGAGTACGTCCGCGTCGGCGGGCACGATGTCACTCTCGCCATCCGTGAACCCGCCATTTCCGCGGCAGTCAGCGCCGTCGCCACCACCCTGGGCGGGCGGACTGAACTGATCCGCCGGCAGCGTGAGCTGATCGAAAAGCACCACCGCCGCATGGTGGTCGAAGGCCGGGACATCACCACCGTCGTCGCGCCCCATGCCGAGGTGCGGATGTTGCTGACCGCCAGCGAGGAAGCCCGGCTGCGCCGCCGCGGCATCCAGCTCGGCGGCAGCCAGAATGCCGAGCAGCTGGCAGCCCAGGTCACGCACCGCGATGCCAAGGACTCCACCGTAGTGAACTTCACCACGGCCGCCGACGGCGTCGTGACCCTGGACTCCTCCGACCTGGACTTTGACGAGACGGTCCAGGCCGCCCTCGACATCGTGGACACAGTGGTCAACCACTCTCCCGTTCCGCTCCGGGCCGTCCACGGTGACTGAGGGGCGCGCCGGACTGCCGGGGACAGCGCCGGCCTCCCTGCCCGGTCAGTGGACGACGGCGTGGAGCCGGCCCGTGTGCTGGCTCCTGGACCACCTCGTCTACCGCACGTCGGTCAGCGGACGCTCCAACGTCCCGGCGGCCGGTCCCGTGATCTTCGCGGGAAACCACATCAGCTTCCTGGACGGGCCCGTCATGTTCGGCGCCTCGCCCCGGCCCATGCACATCCTCGTCAAGCAGGAGATGTTCACCGGGTTCCTCGGCCGCGTCCTGGCGGCGTCGGGCCAGTTGCCCGTCGACCGCCGCGGTGGCCGTGCGGCGCTGGCCACGGCCCGGAGCCTGCTCGACGCCGGACGGTGCGTCGGGATTCTTCCCGAAGGCACGCGGGGGAGCGGTGAGGCCGCCGCGATCAACAACGGCGTCGCCTGGCTGGCGCTTAACTCCCGCGCCACCGTGGTCCCCGTGGCCATCCTGGGCACAAGAATCGGCGGCGAACACCTGGACACGGTGCCCGCACCGCGCCGGCGCCTGCATGTCAGCTTCGGCGGGGCCATCAACGTCAGCCGCAGGCCCGGCGAGACCGGGCGTGTTTCAATGGACAGGGCGGGAACCGAAATCCGGGCCGCATTAGCGCGCCATGTCCAGGACTCAGTACTAAGAACCGGGCAGCCCCTGCCCCACGCGGAATCACCGCATGAACGTCATGAAGAAGTAGCCGGGACGCCGGCAGATCACCACCTAAGGAAAGTGCAATGAGCGATACGACTCAAACCTCCGGCAATTTTGGCGCCGGCGAAGACGAATACACGCCCACCGGCACCGACCAGGTGGCTGAAAACCTTGCCGCCCTGGACGATGACGAAGCGGAACTCCGCGCGGCCTCGCTGCGTGCCGGGCTGGACGACTACGAGCTCGACGAAGACGACGCCGCGCTGCTGAGCGGCCACTTCGACGACGAGGACTTTGACGGCCCGGTCAAGCTGGACCCGGTCCTCGCCATCATCGGACGGCCCAACGTGGGCAAATCCACCCTGGTCAACAGGATCCTGGGCCGCCGCGAGGCCGTGGTCGAGGACACCCCCGGCGTCACCCGCGACCGTGTCATGTACTCGGCAAACTGGAACGGCCGCAACTTCACCGTGGTGGACACCGGCGGGTGGGAGCACGATGCCCGCGGCATCCACGCCCGTGTGGCGGAGCAGGCCGAGATGGCCGTGGAACTTGCCGACGCCGTCCTGTTCGTCGTCGACTCCGCCGTGGGCGCAACCGCGACCGACGAAGGCGTCATGAAGATGCTGCGCAAGTCGAAGAAGCCGGTCATCATGGTGGCCAATAAGGTGGACGACTTCGCCCAGGAAGCCGACTCGGCCACCCTCTGGGGCCTGGGCTTCGGCGAACCGTACCCCGTCTCGGCCCTGCACGGCCGCGGCGTGGCGGACCTCCTGGACCACGTCATGGACACCCTCCCGGAGTACTCCCTGATTGAAGGCCTCGAGCGCTCCGGTGGCCCCCGCCGCATCGCCCTGATCGGCCGCCCGAACGTCGGCAAGTCCTCGCTGCTGAACAAGCTCGCCGGTTCCGAGCGTGTGGTGGTGGACAATACCGCCGGCACCACCCGCGACCCGGTCGATGAATTCATCGAACTCGGCGGACGCACGTGGCGCTTCGTGGACACCGCCGGCATCCGGCGCCGCCAGCACATGGCCCAGGGCGCGGACTTCTACGCTTCCCTGCGCACGCAGAGCGCGCTCGAAAAGGCCGAGGTCGCCGTCGTGCTCCTGGCCGTGGACGAGGTGCTCAGCGAGCAGGACGTCCGCATCCTGCAGCTCGCCGTTGAATCCGGCCGCGCCCTGGTGCTGGCCTTCAACAAATGGGACCTCCTCGACGACGAGCGCCGCCGCTACCTGGAACGCGAAATCGAGCAGGACCTGGCACACGTGGCCTGGGCGCCGCGCGTGAACATCTCGGCCAAGACCGGCTGGCACAAGGACCGGCTCGTCCCGGCCCTGGACACCGCCCTGGAAAGCTGGGACAAGCGCATCCCCACCGGACGCCTCAACGCGTTCCTGGGCGAACTTGTCGCAGCGCACCCGCACCCGGTCCGCGGCGGCAAGCAGCCCCGCATCCTGTTCGGCACCCAGGCCTCGAGCCGGCCGCCGAAGTTCGTGCTCTTCACCACCGGATTCCTGGATCCGGGATACCGCCGCTTCATCACTCGACGCCTCCGGGAGACCTTCGGCTTCGAGGGCACGCCGATTGAGGTCAACATGCGCGTGCGCGAAAAGCGTGGCAAGAAACGTTAATTCCGACACACCTTGCCGGGACAGCCTGAAATTGTCACAGGCACCCTCCCGGATCGTGTAAGCTTTTGGAGGTGGTTCGGCCGGACTGCTTGGAAGAAAACCTGGAGCGAATCCGGGAAGACTTCCGGGCGGAGAACGGTGGAACCAGCGGGCTGTAGCGCAGCTTGGT
>NZ_CAKKMM010000447.1:0-3622 GCF_918698205.1 Microbacterium sp. Bi128
GGGGGAGGCCGTGAAGAATGGGCATGTCCCGTGGGAGAGGCCGCGATGAATGGGCATGTGCCCCGGGGGAGGGCCCGGCTACTGGATCGGTGGCACCGTGCTGGGCCGAACAACCAGCCACAGTGCAGCGGCCGCCAGAAGGATGCAGACGGCCTGGACGGCGCCCATCGGGGTTGCGGAGCTGACGCCGAGCCAGCCGACCACCGGCGAGACCAGGCCCGCCATCAAGAAGGTCGCCGCGCCGAGAAGTGAAGCCGCGGTTCCGGCCTGCGCTCCGTGTTTGGCCAGGGCCAGGACCTGCACGGTGGGGAAGGTGAAACCGGCGCCCAGGATGTAGAACCACAGCGGCACCAGGACGCCCCACAGCCCGAACCCCAGCTGGTCGAAGACGACAATCAGGACGGCCATGACGAACATCCAGGCCGTGGAACAAGCCAGGATCCACTGCGGCGGGACGCGCTTGATGAGCCGCGCACTGGTCTGCACGCCTGCCACGATGCCCAGCGAGTTGACACCAAAGAGCAGGCCGTACTGCTGGGGCGTGAACCCGTAGACATTCTGGAACAGGAAAGGCGAGGCGGAGAGGTAGGTGAAGAGGCCCGCGAAGTTCATCCCGCCCACCAGCAGCAGGCCTACGAAGATCCGGTCGGAGAACAGCACCTTGTAACGCTGGCCCATGGTCATCCCGGTTTTGCCGCGCAGTTCCGGCGGCAGGGTCTCCCGGATCACGAAGAGGGCCGCGATGATGACGCAGGTCCCGTAGGCGGCCAGGAACAAGAAGATGCCGGGCCAGGGCATCAGCAACAGCAGCTGGGAGCCGATGACCGGGGCGAGGATCGGGGCCAGCCCGTTGACCAGGGCCATCCTCGCGAACATCCGCACCATCGCGTAGCCGCTGAACAGGTCACGGACCATGGCCATGGCCACCACGCCGCCCCCTGCAGCCCCGACACCCATGAGGACACGGAAGAAACCCAGCGTGGCGATGTCCGTGGACTGCGCTGCGCCCAGGGACGCCGCGATGTGGACCGCTGTCGCACGATCAGGGGCAGGCGCCGGCCGAACTTGTCGCTCAGCGGGCCCACGACCAGCTGTCCCAGCGCGAAACCGATGGTCGTCCCCGTGAGCGTCAGCTGCACCGCGGCCGCGGAGACGCCAAGGCTGTCTTCCAGGGCCGGGAATGCGGGCAAGTAGAGGTCGACCGTGAACGGCCCGAGGGCGGTCAAAGCGCCGAGCGTCAGGATGTAGAGGAATTTACGACGGCGGCTCAGGGAATCACCGGGATTGTGGGGTGTGCTCACAGTGGTCCATCCTAGGGCCCGCCGGGGTGGCCGGCCGGTGGCCGGGCGGGCGCGCCACACCTTGCCCGAAAAGGCCTCCCAAGAGCCTAAATGATAGTTTTGACACCGGGGTCTGTGCGAAGCTGTCCAGACCCGGCAAGCCCGCGTGAGCGGATCGACGGATGGCACCAGTTAGGCGGGACCGATGAGCGGACGTCACAGCGGCGGCACAGGCAGCGGGTTGCGCATTTCCGCGCTGCCGCAAACCCTGAAGATGATCTTCAAGCTGGCGCCCCGGCAGCTCAGTGACGAGATTGCCCTGGCCAAGGCCGAGATCAAACGCAAGGGGACCCAGCTCGGCGTCGCCGGTGCCTTCTTCGCCGTCGCCTTGGTCTTCGTTGGACTCCTGGTGATCGGACTCTTCGTTGCAGCGATCATGGGACTGGCCACCATCATGCCCGCGTGGCTCGCCGCCTTGTTGGTCTCTGCCGTCTGCCTGATTATCGCCGCGATCGGGGCGCTCATCGGGCAGAACAAGTTCAAGAAGCTCATGCCACTGGTCCCCGAGGAGACGATCCGGGGGCTCAAGTACGATCTCGGCATCGCCAAGGAAGGCTCCGCCTTCGACGCCAGGATCCTGGATCCGAGCACCGAGCAGTACAAAGCGGCGAAGGCCGCCAAGGAAGCCGCCGCCGCCAAGGCGACGGCGGAAAAGGAAGCAAAGGCTGCCGCCAAGCCCGACTTCGGGCCGCCGCCCACAGAGGCTGAACTCCGACGCCGGCTGGACCTGCGGCGCACGCACCTTACCGGCGTCCGCGACGACCTCGGCCGCGAACTCGATGTCAAGACCCAGGCCCAAACCCTGCTGGCGGCCGCCCAGGTCCGGCTCCAGGACGGCAAGGAGCAGCTCAGCGACAAGATCGCCGGCTTCCGCGCCTCAGCCCGATCCTCGGCGGGGTCGGCCGCATCCGCTGACGGGCAGGGCCTGGCCGACACGATCAAGCGGCGCTGGAAGCCCCTGGCTGTGCTCGCCGCCTCTGGGGCCGCCCTCGCGGTCCTGGTGCGCAGGCTGATAAAGGGCTAGACAGATCCCTGAACCTAAACGCCAAACCGTTGCCGTCCACGGAAAGGGGGAATCGATGAAGTTCATCGGCGCCGGCGCCCGCCCCGGGCAGCCCCTCGTCCACCGCGACGCGGTCTTCACGGTTCCCAATGTCCTGACCGTGGTGCGCTTCCTCGGCGTTCCGTTATTCATCTGGCTGGTCCTCTCGGAGCACAAGTACGGCTACGGTGCCGTCGTGCTCGCCGTCATGGCCAGTACCGACTGGGTGGACGGCTACATCGCCCGCCGCTTCAATCAGATGTCCAACCTCGGACGGGTCATGGACCCGATCGCGGACAGGCTTTCCCTGATCGCCGTCGCCGTGACCCTCGTGATCGCAGGCGTCGTCGAGTGGTGGTATCTCGCCGCGCTGCTGGTCCCGGACGCGGTCCTGCTGGCTCTGTCAGTGTTCTATTTCCACGGCCACCCTGATCTGCCGGTGAGCCGCATCGGAAAGATCCGGACGGGCCTGCTGCTGGTGGGCACGCCGCTGCTGGTGCTCTCCAAGCTTCCGGTGCCCGCCGCGGACGTCTATGCCACGGTCGCGTGGATCTTCCTGGGATTGGGGCTCGTGGGGCACTGGATCGCGGCCTACAACTACGTCTGGGCCATCATCGGCAAGGGCAGGCAGCTTCGGGCGCACGACGGCGGCTCCCGCTGATGGTCTGGGTTGCGGTTTTGCTTGCGGTCCTCGGCGCCTTCTGCCTGGCGTTTGGGGCACAGCGCCAGGGCAGTGCGGTCAAGGCCGATACCGGCGGCCTGGCGCTGAGCACCCACGGCCTGCTGCGGCTCGTGCGTAACCCCCGCTGGGTATTCGGGTTCCTTCTGCTGTGCGCCGGGATGGGAATGAACGCGATCGCCCTCGTCATGGCGCCCTTGACCGTGGTGCAGCCGATCGGCGCGATCGCCCTGGTCATCACCACCGTGGTCAACACCAAGGACCAGGGCCTGAGCATGAACCGGGCAACCGTCGTGGCCATCTCGCTCTGCGTGACCGGCTCAGCGCTGTTCGTGCTGCTGGCCGTCACCGCCACGCAGGAGAATCACAACGTCAGCAGCGAGGACGAGCTGACAATCGTGCTGCTTCTGGCCATTGCGGTTGCGGCCTTTGGCACGCTCGCGGTTCTGTTCAGGCACCGCATGAGCGCCTTCGTCTACATCCTCGGCGCCGGCGTCCTGTTCGGCTTCGTTGCTGTGCTGACCCGCATCATTGGCAGGCATCTGCTCGATCCAAATGGGC
>NZ_CAKKMM010000448.1:0-3614 GCF_918698205.1 Microbacterium sp. Bi128
TGAGGAAACTGGTCCATCCCGCAGCACTGTTGCCGCCGGCAGGCGGAGTCACCGCAGCGCTGCGCCAGCAATATGCCAGCGCGGGCCATGAGCAGCTGGATTCCCGTGGAATGGCGTTCTCCGAGGGCCTGCAGTTGCCCGGGATCAGCACCCTGATTCAGGAATCGTGGCAGCGCTCCGTCCGGCTGCAGGCCAACCCGGACAACCCCGAGGCGCCGCTGGCCATGGACCGCGAGGAACTCGAAGAATACCGCCGCCAGCACCCCCTGGCCGCCATCATGCCCGTGATCCACAAGCTCCTGGTCCTGCCCAGCCACGACAGCGGAATGCTGGTAGCCGTGGGTGACGAGGTCGGCAGGCTCCTCTGGGTGGAAGGGGACGCCGCCCTGCAGCGCCGGGCCGAGGGCATGATGTTCGTCCCGGGCGCCGACTGGTCCGAGGCGACGGTCGGCACCAGCGCCCCCGGCACCGCGCTGGCCCTGGGCCGGGGAATCCAGATCTCCGGCGCCGAGCACTACAAGCGCTCCGTGCATCCGTGGAGCTGTACGGCGGTGCCGTTCCACGATCCGGATTCCGGCGCCCTGCTGGGGGTCGTGGACATCACCGGCACGGAGTCGGCCGTGGCCCCGCATACGTTGTCGCTGGTAGAGGCGACGGTCGCCGCGGCCCAGGCGCATCTACGGGTCGAGCGGCTGCAGCTGGCCGCCGCCGGCCAGTCCTCGCCGTCCAGGCGGCGGAACTCGACGCCGAAAACGGCCGGGGGACCGGGCGCCAGCAGCCTCTACCGCAACAGCCTCCAGTTGCTCGGCCGCGACCAGGCCCTGCTCAGCATTGACGGCCGCACCGTGGCCCTGTCCGCCCGGCACAGCGAGATCCTGGCCCTGCTCAGCACCCACCCGGCGGGGCTGAATGCCGAGGAGCTTTGCGCCCTCCTGTACCCCGGGGACGCCTCCACCATGACGCTGCGCGCCGAGATGGTGCGGCTGCGCAAGGTACTTCAGCAGCTCAACCCCGATGCCGTGCCGCAATCACGCCCCTACCGGCTGCCGCTGGACCTGGTCCCCGACGCCGGACAGGTGCTGGACTGCCTGCAGCGCGGCGCCCACCGGATAGCGCTGGAAATCTACCGCGGCGCCGTGCTGCCCCGCTCCGAGGCCCCCGGCATCGTGGAGCTGCGGGCCAGGGTCTCCGCGCTGATGCGCGAGGCCCTGTTGACGGACGGCAGCGCGGAATCGCTCCTGAAATACGCCGCGCTGCCCGAAGCAAAGGACGACGTCGACGTCCGCATCGCCGCGCTGAAGCTGCTGGCGCCGCGCTCGCCCAAGCGCGCCGCCGTCGTCGCCGATCTGGAACGGCTGGACCGCGAGCTAAGCGCCTGACCGTCGCGGACCGCCGGAATGCCCCGCAGTGACCTGGCTCACTCCGGTTGCAACCTGACTGCAACCTTCACGCGCCTACGCTGGGTGCAACGGGGGCCGGAAGCGCCTTGCAGCCCCCCATCTTGCACAGCAAAGGAGCTAGCAATGACTGTTTACGCCCAGCCCGGAACCGAGGGCTCGAAGGTCACCTTCAAGGACCGCTACGAAAACTGGATCGGCGGCGAGTGGGTTGCGCCGGTCAAGGGACAGTACTTCGAGAACATCACCCCGGTGACCGGCAAGGCTTTCTGCGAGGTGGCCCGCGGCACCGCCGAGGACATCGAACTGGCGCTGGATGCCGCCCACAAGATTGCACCGTCCTGGGGCAAGACCTCCGTGGCCGAGCGTGCCGCGATCCTGAACAAGATTGCCGACCGGATCGATGAGAACACCGAGATGCTCGCCGTCGCCGAGTCCTGGGACAACGGCAAGCCGATCCGCGAGACCCTCAACGCCGACATTCCGCTCGCCGCCGACCATTTCCGCTACTTCGCCTCCGCCGTCCGCGCCCAGGAGGGCCGGCTGTCCCAGCTCGACGACGACACCACCGCTTACCACTACCACGAGCCGCTCGGCGTCGTCGGCCAGATCATCCCCTGGAACTTCCCGATCCTCATGGCCGTCTGGAAGCTCGCCCCGGCCCTCGCCGCCGGCAACGCCGTCGTCCTGAAGCCGGCCGAGCAGACGCCGTCTTCGATCCTGGTGCTGATGGAACTCATCGGCGACCTGCTGCCGGCCGGTGTCCTCAATGTGGTCAACGGCTTCGGCGTCGAGGCCGGCAAGCCACTGGCCTCCAGCCCCCGCATCCGCAAGATCGCCTTCACCGGCGAAACCTCCACGGGCCGCCTGATCAGCCAGTACGCCAGCCAGAACCTGATTCCGGTCACGCTGGAGCTTGGCGGCAAGAGCCCGAACATCTTCTTCAACGACGTCGCGGACACCAATGACGCGTTCTACGACAAGGCCCAGGAGGGCTTCACGCTCTTCGCCTTCAACCAGGGTGAAGTCTGCACCTGCCCGTCGCGCGCCCTGATCCAGGAAGACATCTACGAATCCTTCATGGCCGACGCCGTGGCCCGGGTGGAGAAAATCATCCAGGGCAACCCGCTGGACACCGAAACCCAGCTCGGTGCCCAGGCCTCCAACGACCAGCTGGAAAAGATCCTCTCCTACATTGACATCGGAAAGCAGGAGGGCGCCAAGGTGCTCACCGGCGGTGCCCGGGCCGAAATGCCCGGAGACCTGGCCGGCGGCTACTACGTCCAGCCCACCATTTTCGAGGGCCACAACAAGATGCGGATCTTCCAGGAGGAAATCTTCGGCCCGGTTGTCTCCGTGACCCGCTTCAGCGACTACAACGACGCCATGGGCATCGCCAACGACACCCTGTACGGCCTGGGCGCCGGCGTCTGGTCCCGCAATGGCAACGTCGCCTACCGCGCCGGCCGCGAGATCCAGGCCGGCCGCGTGTGGGTCAACAACTACCACGCCTACCCGGCAGGGGCCGCGTTCGGCGGGTACAAGTCTTCCGGCATCGGCCGCGAGAACCACTCGATGATGCTGGACCACTACCAGCAGACCAAGAACCTCCTGGTCAGCTACAACGAGAACAAGCTCGGCTTCTTCTAAGCCGCACTGACCCGGGCGGGGCGGATCGCGCATGATCCGCCCCGCCCGCACCACTTGTGCACCTACACGGAGGGACGCCGGCTCACTGCACACGCCCTTTAGCCACACCCAAGTTTGATGACGCAAGGATTTCGCCATGACGACGACAATGACGACGACGACAATGCAAGCCGCGGTAGTTACCGAATTCGGCAGGGACCTCCAGATCCAGACCCTCCCCGTTCCCGTGCCGGGCCGCGGTGAGGCACTGGTCAAGGTGCTGACCACCGGGGTCTGCCACACCGACCTGCACGCCGCGGAGGGAGACTGGCCGGTCAAGCCGTCCCCGCCGTTCATTCCCGGCCACGAAGGCGTCGGCGAGGTCGTCGCCCTCGGCGAGGGCGTCACGGACCTTGCCATCGGCGATTTGGTCGGCAATGCGTGGCTCTGGTCCGCCTGCGGCGACTGCCAGTACTGCCGCACCGGCTGGGAGACCCTGTGCGAGGCCCAGCAGAACGCCGGCTACAGCGTGGACGGTTCCTTTGGCGAGTACATGCTGGTCGACAGCCGCTTCGCGGCCAGGATCCC
>NZ_CAKKMM010000449.1:0-3607 GCF_918698205.1 Microbacterium sp. Bi128
TCCGTGGACCGGGACGCGATCAGCGCCGCGGTCGACGACGAGCTGGCCGGGTACTCCCTTGGCCGCCGGATCGCACCGACAATCCACATCATGAGGGAAGGGGCGCTGGGGCAACGAGTCGGACCAACAGGGCATTGAATCGGATCCTGCTGGCCCTGGCCGGGCTCGTGCTGCTCGCGGCCGGCGCTGCAACGGCTGCCGCCGGGATCCTGCCGGACGTTGCGGCCGCATGGGCGGGCACAGGATCCTCCCTCCTGGACCAGGCCGGAACACTCCTCGCCTCGGCACCGCTCCCGGGCCCCGCCCGCAGCTGGTGGGCCATGGCCGGGCTCGCCGCGCTGGCCACGGCCGCCGGGCTCAGTATCGCCTGGATCGCATCGCAGGGTGGCGGCCGGACACCTCGCGTGGGCCGGGAATCTGACGGCGGCCGCGGCACCACCGTCGTCGAAACCGGGTTTGTCTCGGCGGCCGTCAAACAGGCCCTCGCCGGCAACCGCCTGGTACTCGGCACCTCGGTATCGGCATGGGACAACAGAGGCACAACGGGACTCCGGCTGCGGCTCCAGGCGCGGCAGGGCGCATCTCCAAGGGAGATCGCGGACACCGCCGACGTCCTGGTGCAGGGGATCGACACATTGCTCGGCCATCCGCTCCCGGTTCTGGTCCGAATCACCAGCGGCACCAAAACCTGGGCGGCCGCACCGGATCGCGCCCGCTAGCCGGCCGGAAGATACGTACCGCAACACCGCACCACGCCGTAATGACAGCAGAGGAAACATCATGGGAATCGACGACAAAGTCAACTACACAGTCATCCACCACATCGGTGCGGCCAAAGAAGGCGTCGGCAGCATGACAGGCGACCAGGGCCTCAAGCGGGAAGGCCAGCACGAGCAGGCCCAGGCAATACTGCAGGAGGCCGGCGACCGGGTCAAGGACGCCGCGGCCGATATCGGAGAGAACATCAAGGACGCCGCGCGGAAGCTCAAGGAAGGCTTCAGCAAGGAGTAGCCCGCACCCCGACATGCCCGCGATGAAAGCAGAGATAAGCGCGTGACTGGTTCACCTTCGGCGCCGCATCAACTGGACCTCGTACCGGACGCCCTGCTGGTGGGTCGGGCCACCGACGGCGACACCGCCGCTTTCGAGGCGCTGGCCCGACGGCATGGCCCCGTTATGCGGGCCTGCGCCCGCCGCCTGACCGGCTCCCTCGCCGATGCCGACGACGTAGTGCAGGAATCGCTGATGCAGGCCTGGAAGCAGCTCGACACCCTGCGCGATGGGGACGCCGTGAAGGGCTGGCTGCTGCGTATTACCGGCAGCCGCAGCATCGACCACCTGCGCCGGCGAAGAAACCATTCGGACCTCGGCGATCTCCACCACGGGCTGGAGGCTGGTGCGGGCGCCGCTCACAGGGACCACCCCGAACACGCCGCCCTGAGCGGTTCCCGGATGGACGCGCGCAAGACCGCGCTGGCCGCCCTGCCCGAGGAACAACGCCGCTGCTGGGTGCTGAAGGCGTTCAATGACCAGAGCTATGAGGAAATTGCGCAAACCTTGAACATCAGCACTGCCAGCGTCCGCGGCCGCCTTTCCCGGGCACGCATCACTCTGGCCCGCGAAATGGAGGACTGGCGATGAGCACCCCTGGCGAGACTCTCGGCTGCGGGCACAACCTGGCAGACCTGAGCGAATACCTGGACACCGGACGGATCGGCGATCCCGGCCACCTTGAGGACTGTCCCGAATGCCAGTCCGGGCTGGCCTCGCTGCGCAGGCTCGCGGCCCTCGGCAATGAACTGCTCGACGCCGACACCGCCGCGGCCGGCAACGGCAGCGACGACTGGATGAAGACCATTCTGGACAACCTGCACCTGGAACTGCGGCCGGGCAGGAACATTCCCCTGCGCGCCGACACACCCGGCGACCTCCTCACCGAGACAGAGGGCGCCATATCGGCGCTGATCCGCTCTGTTGCGGATTCCCTGCCCGGCACCGCTGCCGGAAAATGCCGCCTGTACGGGGACGTCACCGAGCCGGGGGCCCCCATCACCATCGGCGTCGACCTCGCCGTCGTCTACGGGCATCCCTTGGAACAGCGCGCCACCGCGCTTCGCTGGAAGTTGGCCACGACCCTGGCCCTGCAGACAGAACTGAACATCACGGCGATCGATGTCACGATCACCGACGTTTTGGAGCCCGGCAATCCAGACCCAGAGGAGACGCCATGACCCAGCCCTTGCCTCCCGGGCACGGCACACCTGCGGCACTGCCCGACGCCCCGCTGCCGGCCGAGCTGCCCGACGCTGCGCTGCCGGGCGAACAGCCCGACGCCGCGCTGCCGGCCGAACTGCGGGCGGTCATCGAGGCCGTTCACGGCGTGACGGCGGTGTATCCGGCGCGACCGCTCTGGCAAACGATCGCGGGCGCGGCCCGGTCGGCCGTGACCGGAGAAGCGCCGCCGGCTGTTGACGTCATCGATTCCGGTGCCGGCGCGACACCTTCGACCGTGAGGACGCGCATCGGCGTGAGCGGGGCGTACCCGGCCCCGGAGGTGGCCCGGGCCGTGGCCGCGGCGGTGCGGCGGCACTTCAGCCCGCACCCTGTGAACGTCCACGTTGGCATCGTCCAGATCGGCATCGACCAGGTTTCAGAAGCCCCGCCGCGCAAAATATGACAAAAGACAGCGGACGACAACTGAAGCTAAGATGATCGACAGCTGTCGAACCCGCCCACGGGCGGGTGATCTGCGCCAATGCGATTCGGAGCCCCGCAGCGGGCGGGCGTGCCCGCGTCGCAATTTTCCCTAGGGCCCGGCGAAAGATGAGGGTCCCGGACCGGCTCCCGCGCCTTCCGGGAGCTTCGTCCCGCCGGGAGCGCGGCGGCACTCCACCGACCAGACGGTCCACCAACGCGGACCGACGTGACAACAGGGACCACGAAATACCGGCCCTAACCTTGATCTACCCGCCAAAACTGTTACCTCCGTCACACTCTGACGGATCCGTGCGGCCCGCACTGTGGAACCCCCGCCGGCGACCGCCTGTGACAAGGAAGAAGCCTCATGTCTGAACGCACCACCACGGCCGCTCCGGCCACTGCAGAATCTGACATTGCCCAAACTGGAACTGCCGCCTCCGCCAATGGTGACTCCGGGAACCGCGAACCGCACCTCGCCCGGGCCCTCGGCAACCGCCACATCCAGCTGCTCGCCATCGGCGGCGCGATTGGCACCGGCCTGTTCATGGGGTCCGGGAAGACCATCTCGCTCGCCGGCCCCTCCGTCATCTTCGTCTACATGATCATCGGCTTCATGCTGTTCTTCGTGATGCGTGCCATGGGCGAGATCCTGCTCTCTAACCTGAACTACAAGTCCTTCAGCGACTTCGCCGGTGACCTCCTGGGGCCGTGGGCCGGCTTCTTCACCGGATGGTCCTACTGGTTCTTCTGGGTGGTCACCGGGGTGGCGGACATCGTCGCCATTTCCGGCTACGTGGACAAGCTCGCTCCCGGCACGCCCCTGTGGATCCCCGCGCTGCTCACGCCCGTGGTCTTGATCCTCCTGAACCTCCCCACCGTGAAGGCGTTCGGTGAAGCGGAGTTCTGG
>NZ_CAKKMM010000450.1:0-3607 GCF_918698205.1 Microbacterium sp. Bi128
GTCGGCAGCGGCCGCCGAACAGAAGCCGGCGGCGAAGCGGACCGCCAGGAAAACCTCGGCCAGTGACGGGCCGGTGGACTGGAGTGCCCTTTTGGGCTGAGTCCTGGCCCGCTGCGCTGGCGCGGAGACAAGGCACGCCGCCAGGATCAGGCACTTACAATGATGGAACCAGCCAAAGATTCAAACAGCCGCTAGCTTCAAACAGCGGCACACTATGTTGCTTAGGAGCATCGGATGGGCCGTGTGACACAGCGCCGCAAGGTGCACAAGATCGTCCTGGACGGGTCCCCGCAGGCCCTCGAATTCCCGGTCCGGCACCGGGAGGACGTCCTTGCCGTCGAGGAACCGCTGGAAATCCGGCTCGGCAACATGTCATTCTCCGTCACCATGCGAACGCCGGGCAATGACTTCGACCTCGTCGCAGGCTTCCTCGTCTCGGAGGGGATCATCTGGGCTCCCGAACAGCTGGTCTCGCTCAGGTTCTGCGCCGGCGAAGACGCCGACGGCATGCAGACGTTCAACGTGGTGGAGGCCCAGCTCAGGCCCGACGTCGTACGACCCGATACCGGACGCAACGTCTTCACCTCCAGTTCCTGCGGCATCTGCGGCACTGACTCGATCGATGCCGTACGGAAGTCCTCGCACTACAGCCCGGCACACGATCCGCTGACCGTCCCCGTCGAAACGCTCGCGGCCCTCCCGGACGCCCTCCGGTCCGCCCAGGAGGTCTTCGAAGTCACCGGCGGCGTGCACGCCGCCGGGCTCTTCAGGATCTCCGACGACGGCTCGGCCGAATTGCTGTGCCTGCGCGAAGACGTGGGCCGGCACAACGCGGTGGACAAGGTGGTGGGCTGGGCGCTCCGCGAAGGCCTGCTCCCGCTCCGGGGCACCGTACTGCAGGTGTCCGGCCGTGCATCGTTCGAGCTCGTCCAAAAGGCTGCCCTCGCCGGCATCCCGGTCCTCGCCGCTGTCAGTGCCCCCTCCAGCCTGGCCGTCGAGCTCGCCGAGGCCAGCGGGATGACACTGGCCGGGTTCAGCCGCGGGACCAGCCTGAACGTGTACGCGGGCCAGCAACGCGTAGCCGTTCCGGCGCCCGCGGCCGGCTAGGGGCAACAGTTGGCCAACGGGTTCTCCGCGGCGTAAGTTTTATCCATCGATTGGAGTCGATCGGACCCCCCAGCGCTGAAGAGGATCACATTGCACGACGACCGCCGTCTTACGGAAGTCCGGCTGGACCGCTTTCTGCGTGACCGGATCGGCCCGGCCGTCTACCCGCGCAGCGTGCCGCTGACGCTAAGTAACTGGGACGCGCCGGACGAACCCGTGCCGGTACTCGAGGCCCTTCGGCAGGAGTTCACGCCCCAGGAACACGGCGTGGCCTGGGGCCGGCCCTGGAGCACCAAGTGGCTCCGGCTCCGGGGTGAGGTGCCGGACGCCTGGGGAACCGCGGCCGGAACCTCCGTGGAAGTCCTCGTGGACCTCGGCTTCAGCGGCGACCTCCCGGGATTCCAGTGCGAAGGCATTGCCTGGCGGTCCGACGGGACCATCATCAAGGCGATCTCGCCGCGGAACCAGTACATCCCGCTCAAGGTCCTGGGCAGTGGCATGGCCGTTGACTTCTACGTCGAAGCCGCGGCCAATCCCGACTTGTCCCAGAACTGGACTTTCGCCGCCACCCCCTACGGCGACAAGGCGACGTCGGGCAGCGAGCCGAAGTACCGCCCCGGCAGGATCGCCATCGCCGAACGCAACCAGACCCCGACGACGTTGCCGGGACCGCGGAGGCCGGACGGGCCGCCTTGGCCGGAGCCCTGCCCCGGCCGGCCTATGCCTCAGCGCACCAGCTTGTGGCCACGGGCCACGCCCACATCGATTCGGCCTGGTTGTGGCCGGTCCGGGAAACCATCCGCAAGTGCGCCCGGACGTTCTCCAACGTCGTGGCCCTGATGGACGAGAATCCCGATTTCATCTTTTCGTGCTCCTCCGCCCAGCAGCTCGCGTGGATGAAGGAGTACTATCCGGAGCTCTTCGGGCGCATCCGGGACAAGGTCCGCGCCGGCCAGTTCGTTCCCGTCGGCGGGATGTGGGTCGAATCCGACTCCAACATGCCCGGCGGCGAGGCCATGGCACGGCAGTTCCTCGAGGGTAAAAGCTTTTTCCTGGCCGAATTCGGGGTTGATTGCCAGGAGGCGTGGCTGCCGGACACCTTCGGGTATTCCGCCGCCCTGCCGCAGATCATCAAGGCCGCAGGC
Organism: Microbacterium sp. Bi128; assembly: GCF_918698205.1. Taxonomy (NCBI): domain Bacteria; kingdom Bacillati; phylum Actinomycetota; class Actinomycetes; order Micrococcales; family Microbacteriaceae; genus Microbacterium; species Microbacterium sp. Bi128. The sequence continues at coordinate 2,253 of NZ_CAKKMM010000450.1, forward strand.
AGCCGCTGGTTCCTGACCCAGAAGATCTCCTGGAACCAGGTCAACAGGATGCCTCACCACACCTTCAACTGGGAGGGAATCGACGGCACCCGCATCTTCACCCATTTCCCACCGGTGGACAGCTACAACTCCGACCTCAGTGCCCGGGACCTGGCGCACGCAGAACGGAACTACCGGGACCACGGACGCGGAGGCACGTCGCTGGTTCCGTTCGGGTACGGCGACGGCGGCGGGGGCCCAACCCGCGAGATGCTGGCCGCAGCGCAGCGCACGGCGGATCTGGAAGGATCCCCGAAGGTGCGGGTCGGCTCGGCGGCCAGCTTCTTCAGCCAGGCCCAGGCCGAGTATGAGCCCCTTCCGGTCTGGGTGGGGGAGATGTACCTGGAACTGCACCGCGGCACCTACACCAGCCAGGCCAGGACCAAGCTGGGGAACCGGCGCAGCGAGCACCTCCTCCGGGAAGCCGAGCTCTGGAGTGCCACCGCGGCTGTGCGGACCGGGCACCGCTACCCGGCTGCGGAGCTCAAGCGCCTCTGGCGGCTGGTCCTGCTGCAGCAGTTTCACGACATCCTGCCGGGAAGTTCCATCGCCTGGGTCCACCAGGACGCCGAACGGAACTACGCCGCCGTCGAACGGGGACTGGAAGCGATCATCACGAACGCCGCGGCGGCGGCCCTCGGCACCGGCAGCCGGGAATTCCTGCTCAACGCCGCCCCGCACGAGCGCCTGGGCGTGCCTGCCCTGGCGGCTGCTGAACCGGTCCGGCCCGGGCAGCCGGTAGAGGTCACTGAGGACGGCGGCGGCTACATCCTGGACAATGGCATCATCCGTGCCGTGGTGGATGCCCGCGGACTGCTGGTCTCCCTCACGGACCGGGCCACCGGACGCGAGGCGATTGCTCCCGGCGAGGTGGGAAACCTCCTGGAGCTGCACCGGGACACGCCCAATGAATGGGACGCGTGGGACATCGACGCCTTCTACCGCAGGAACGTCGTCCGTCTGGAACAGGCGCTTTCGGTGGCGCTGGAGCGCGACCCCCGGGGCGAAAACCCGGCCGCCGTCGTGGTGGTGGAGCGGATGGCCGGGTCCTCCGCGGTGACCCAACGGATTACACTAGCGCCGGGTGCAGACTCGCTCGCGATCACTACGGCCGTGGACTGGCAGGAGAGCGAAAAGCTGCTCAAGCTGGGTTTTGCATTGGATGTCAGGGCCGACCGGTCGGCGGCGGAGACGCAGTTCGGGCACGTGTTCCGCCCGACCCATGTCAACACGTCCTGGGAGGCCGCGAAATTCGAAATCTGCGCCCACCGCTGGATCCACGTCGCCGAGCCGGGCTATGGGGTGGCGATCTCCAA
>NZ_CAKKMM010000451.1:0-3603 GCF_918698205.1 Microbacterium sp. Bi128
CCCCAGGCCGTCCGAGCCGTCGGTGTAGTTGTAGCCGCGCCGGAGCATCTTGATGCCGTCGTTCTGGCTCGAGTGCGCGAGCCTGACGTGGGCGTCCAGCGGGATCAGTGGTTCCCCGCCGCGCCCCTGGAGCTCGAAGTCGGGGGCGGTGAATTCCTCGCCGCCGGAGAGCGGGGCCCCGGCGCCCTTGGTGCGCCCGATCAGCGCTTCCTGTTCCCGCAGCGACGTGCGGTCCCAGATTTCGATGTGCATCCGGATCCGGCGCGCCACGAGGTACGTGCCGCCGGCCATCCAGCCCTCTTCCGGGCGCGTTCCCTGGCCTGCCCACACGTGCTCCCCAAGCAGGGCGGTGTCCTCGGCTTTGAGGTTGTTGGTGCCGTCCTTGAAGCCGAAGAGGTTCCGCGGGGTGGCCTGTGACCTCGACGTGGAGGACGTCCGCCCGAAGCCGAGTTGGGACCAGCGGACGCGCGACTGCCCGAAGCCGATGCGGGCAAGGTTGCGGATCGCGTGGACGGCCACCTGGGGGTCGTCGGCGCAGGCCTGCACCACGATGTCGCCGCCGGTGCGTCCCGGCTGGAGGTCGTCGCCTGGGAAGTGCGGCAGGTCGATCAGTGCGTCCGGGCGGCGCCCCTCGAGTCCGAAGCGGGCCTTGCCGTCCTTCTCGAACAGGCCGGGGCCGAACCCGAAGGTGAGGGTGAGCCTGCCGGCGCCGAGGTCCAGGGCCTCACCCGTGTCCTCGGGCGGGGCGTCGTAGGGGCCATCGACGGCCCCGCTGCTGCCCGTGCTGCGCCCCTCGGTCATCGCCACGGCGGCGGCCGTCCAGTTTTTCAGAAGCCGGATGAGCTCTGCACGGTCCTCCGTGACGAGGTCGAAGGCTGCAATGTGAAGGCGGTCCTGGGCCGGCGTGACGATACCGGCCTGCCGGTCACCGTGGAAGGCGATGATGTCGCCGGGCTCTGCCACGGGGGCGGCCGCGGCCTCGACGGCGTCGTGACTGAGGAAGCCAACCGCCAGGCCGGCGCCGGCGGCCACCAACCCGGCCGGGAGCGTGGTGGCCGGCACGCCGGTGAGCCATCGGCCCAGCCGGTCGGGGCTGCCAAGGAGCGGGCTCTCTTGGAGGAGGGCCAGGACGGTCTCGAGGGCAAGCCAGAGGAAGACGGCGGCAAGGACGCTAGCGGTCAGGATGGACGCCGTGGCCCGGGAGGAGTGGGTCTCCCTGCGAACGAGGCGCCGAATGGCTCGATCCTGGCTCATGCGATTTTCCTTTCCTTGTGGTTCCGGCGTGGCGCTCCGGATGGCGCGTCGACCCTGGCAGTGCCGGAGTGCTGTGCGGCCCCGCTGAGCCGGATATCTACGCTGCTTAGCGTCCGGCCGGTGAGGTCCAGGCCGCGGGCAATGATGGCTGTCCGGGCCGCCCGGGAGCGGTCGAAGACGGTGCCGCCGTCGGGCCCCCGGCGCGGGCCGAGGAGCGGCGGGAGCGCCAGCTTCACGGAGACTCTCGCGGCGAGCCGGCCCGAATCGTCATCCAGCACCGCGGCGACGTCGGATCTCGGAACGCTGAAGGCGTGGGCCGCGATCGTCTCGATGGTGTGCCTGAGGGCTGCCGGGGTGATCCGGGTGTGCCCCGCCCGCATCACGAGGAGGAGCGCTTGCCGCGCAGGGCGTCCAGCACTCCGCCAAGATCCAGCCGCCCCGCGGCCGCGCGGCCCAGCACGGCCCCTGCCCCCATGAAGAGCGCGGTGAGCAGGAAACCCCAGAATCCAAACGCCAGGGACGCTGCGGCCAGGACGGCTCCGATGGTCAGGCCGGCCAGCGTGGGGCTCAAGCCACCCTCGGCTCGGTCCGTGCGTCCTCGGTGTCCTCGTCATCGGAGGGCACATGGATGTCCGTGATGGTGATGTTCACTTCCGTCACCTCCATGCCGACGAGGTCCTCGATGGCCGTATAGACAGCGTCGCGGGCCTTGTCCGCGACAAGCTGGAGCGGGTGCGGGTACTCGACCACCAGGGTGATGTCGACCGCTACCTGGGTTTGTCCGACTTCCACGCTGACGCCCTGGGTGAGGTCCTTTTGGCCGACCTTTTCACGCAGGGTTCCCAGCGCACGGGCTGCTCCGCCGCCGAGGGCGTGCACTCCTTCGATTTCCTGGATCGCGATGCCGGCGATCTTTGCCACAACGCCGTCTGCGACAGTGGTCGCACCGCGGCCGTCGATACCTGAGGCCGGTGCGGGCGCGCCCAGCGTGGGGGACTTCGCGGCGGGCGCCTTCGCTGCGGTTGCCGGGCCGGCCTGTCCCTGGAGGTCTGCCGGGGTGTGCGTCTGGGTGGTCAAGGCAATCACTCCTGATCGGTTGAGGGAGACGCTCTGTGGCGCCGTCATAGGTAAGACGGGCCGGGAACGGAATTCCTCACGGTCGAATCGGGGTGAGCTGCATCACATGCGGTCCTGGAAATCCCGTGGCCGCCTGAGGCAGCGGCCCCGCGGGCCATCCAGACAACGGCCCGACAGGCCGTTGGGCCGTCTACTGGGCGGCCAGGCGCGTGGCCCGCAGCACGGCATCCGTAAGGGACACTGCCTCGCCGTCGGGCCCGACGGCGCTGCGACGCCGGCTGTCCAGGACCTCGGCACGCCACAGCGGCTCCTCGATCCGGAGTTCCCGGGCAAGGTCCTCGGCCGTGAAGAACTTCTCCGGAGTATGGTGCGCGCCCCACGGAGGCAGTCCGTCGGGGTGATGGCCGACGATCAGCAGCGTCCCGCCGGTCCGCACCGCGGCCGCGGCGAGCTGCAACGCCTGCTGCCACGGCATCTGGGTGGAATGCAGGAACTGGGCCGTGACGAGGTCGAACAACCGGTCCGGGACCCATGTGGCAAGATCCTGCTGCACCCACTCGATGGTGGCGTCCTGGCCCCGTTCCCGGGCGTGGGCGGCCGCACGCTCCAGGGCGACGGCGGAAACGTCCAGGCCCGTCACGCTCCAACCGCGGGCCGCAAGCCATATCGCGTCCGCGCCCTCGCCGCACCCCAGGTCCAGAGCCTCGCCGGCAGGAAGGTCCGCCACCTCGGCGACGAGTTGCGGATTCGGCTCCCCGCTCCACATCCTGGACCGGCTGCTGTACTTTTCATCCCACATCCGGGCTGCGGAACCGGGCGCCGCATCCTCGACCGCCGCGTGTTCGGCGGCGTCATGCCCGTGGCTGTGGCTGCGTTTTGTCATGGTTTCCCCTCATCACGGCGGTTCGCCGCGTTTCGCTGTTTGTTTTCAGGCACGACGGCGGTGACGAACCCTCCCGGCGCGGACCGCCGTCGGGTCTCCCTGCCGAAATTCCTGTGCTCCTCAAGGACCAGTCCGAAGCACCCAACAAAGTCCGCGGCGCTCTTCCTGGCCGGGGGAGTGTTGTCGATCCCAAAGGTCAGGGGCTCGCCGACGAATCTCGCGGCAGCCCGCGCATACCGCATGTAGGGCGATCCCGAGGTGATCGTTTCCCTGGAAAAGTAGTCGAAGGCCACGATGCTGCCCGGGGCGGTGCCGGCGATCCTGCGCAGCGTCGCCTCGACGGAGGCGCGGTCCAGGTACATGGTCACCGCTTCCCAGAGGAACAGTGC
>NZ_CAKKMM010000452.1:0-3574 GCF_918698205.1 Microbacterium sp. Bi128
GCATGCTCATCGGCGATGTTGCATTAAAGGTGAACGACACTGAAAAGAGCGAGGCGGAATTGGGATTTACGCTAGCGCCCGAGCACCAGGGGCACGGGTATGGCCGTGAGGCGGTTCTGGGGCTCCTCGGCTACGCCTTCGAGCAGTTGCATCTCCACCGCATACTAGCTGTCACCGACGCGCTCAACGATTCTGCGGCCCGGCTTCTTGAGAGGGTGGGAATGCGGAGGGAAGCCCACTTCCACGAAAACGTCTTTTTCAAAGGTACGTGGGGAAGCGAGTTCGTCTTCGGAATACTGGACCGGGAGTGGACTGCAGGTCCACGGAGCGTACCGGATCTGCCTCCGACGGAATCGGGCCATAAGGAAACGACCGGGATGGCCCCCTCCCCGGTCGGCATCAAGGGGTTAGCTGTGAAATGACTCGTGAGCGCTGGTAAGGGAAAGACCCGCATCGCCTCGCGTTGGAGTCGCAGGTCATTGGGTATCCGGGGAAAAACCCCGAAATTTCCTATGCACCCGGACTCCGTCCGAAGGTCCTCGACGCTACGACTATCAATTCTGTTACAAGAAATGCCGCCCTCGTACGTTTCACGGAGGGCGGCATTTCTACTGATTCAGGCGAAGAATCTACACATTAAATCTAAATTCCACGACGTCGCCGTCGGCCATGATGTATTCCTTGCCTTCGATCCGGACCTTGCCACGGGCCTTCGCCTCGGCCATGGAACCGGCCTCGATCAGGTCATCGAAGGAGACGACCTCGGCCTTGATGAAACCGCGCTGGAAATCGGAGTGGATCACGCCAGCCGCCTGCGGGGCAGTGTCGCCCTGGCGGATGGTCCACGCGCGGGTTTCCTTGGGGCCGGCCGTCAGGTAGGTCTGCAGTCCGAGGGTGTGGAAGCCGACGCGGGCCAGCTGGTCCAGCCCGGATTCATCCTGGCCGTTCATTTCCAGCATCTCGCGGGCTTCTGCCTCGTCGAGCTCCACCAGGTCGGACTCGAGCTTGGCGTCCAGGAAGATGGCGTCGGCGGGGGCCACGAGGGCCCGCAGTTCCGCCTGCTTCTCCGGACTGCCGAGGATTCCCTCGTCGGAGTTGAAGACATAGATGAAGGGTTTGGCCGTGAGCAGGCCGAGTTCCTTGAGGTGCTCCATCTCCAGCTTGTCGCTCTTGATGGACGAGAAGATGGTGTCGCCGCGTTCCAGCACTGCCTGCGCCGCCAGGATGGCCGCCAGTTCGGCGGCCTCCCGCTTCTTGATCTTGACTTCTTTTTCGATCCGCGGGATGGCCTTTTCGATGGTCTGCAGATCGGCCAGGATCAGCTCGGTGTTGATCGTCTCCATGTCGGAGCTGGGATCGACCTTGCCGTCGACGTGGATGACGTCCGGGTCATCGAACACGCGGACAACCTGCGCGATGGCCTCGGCCTCACGGATGTTGGCGAGGAACTGGTTGCCGAGGCCCTCGCCCTCGGAGGCGCCCTTGACGATGCCGGCGATATCCACGAAGGACACGGCGGCGGGCAGCAGGCGCGCGGAGCCGAAGATGCCGGCCAGCTTTTCAAGCCGGGCATCCGGCAGGTTCACGACGCCGATGTTGGGCTCGATCGTGGCGAACGGATAGTTCGCCGCGAGGACCTGGTTGCGGGTCAGTGCGTTGAAAAGGGTTGATTTGCCGACGTTGGGCAGTCCGACGATGCCAATAGTAAGAGCCACGAGCATATATTCTACCCGCACCAGCCGCCGGCCGTTGCTGCGGCCTGCGGCTGCGCCTGTGGCGCGGCAGGGTGCCGGCGCGGGCGCGGGGCGGTGTGGGGTGTTCCCGGGGCGTTGTCGGGTGGTGCGGCGGGTACATCCCGGAGTGTTCCAGGGTGTTCCAGGGTGTTCCGGGCGTCGAAGCCAAAACTGTCACAGGGGCATGTCACAGTGAAGACATGGAAGCTTTTTCTCTGATTCTCGCCCTGCTCATGCTGCTCACGGGCGCCGTCACCGGCGCCGCCGTCGTCTATGTCCTGCTGCGCCGGCGCTATCTGGCCGTGGAACAGGACTTCGACGGCGTGTCAGCCCGGCTGTCCGAGGTCAGCGCCCAGTTCGCCGCCGCCGACGCCGAGAGGCGCCTGCTCGCGGCCCAGAACCGGGAACTCGGCGAGTCCCGGAACCACGACGGCAGTGTGCTCCGTGCGCTGGCGCCGGTGGCAGAAAAGCTCACTGCCGTGCAGCAGCAGGTATCCCTGCTCGAACGCGACCGGCTGGAGCAGTACGGCCAGCTGGCCCAGCAGCTGCAGGAGGCCCGCCTGTCCGATGAGCAGCTGCTGCGGTCCACGCATGCGCTGGAGTCCGCTCTGCGCTCCAACAGCGCCCGCGGCCAGTGGGGCGAGGTCCAGCTGCGCCGGGTGGTCGAGGCGGCAGGCATGCTGCGGCACGTGGACTTCCACGAACAGCTCCACAGCGGGCAGGCCCACAGCTCCGGCACGGACGGCAGCCTCCGGCCCGACCTCGTGGTGCAGCTGCCCGGCGACAAGCAGCTGGTGGTCGACGCAAAGGTCCCGCTGGCGTCGTATCTTGCCGCCCAGGACCTCGGCGCCGCCCAGGCGGGCCAGCAGTCCTCGCAGCTGCCCGGCAGCCAGCAGGCGCACCTCGCCGCCCATGCCAAGGCCCTGAAGGCCCATGTGGACGCGCTGGGCAGCAAGAAGTACTGGGACATCCCAGGCAACTCTCCGGAGCTGGTGGTCTGCTTCCTGCCGGCGGAATCAATCCTGGCCGCCGCCCTCACGGCCGACCCGGCCCTGCTGGACTACGCACTGGCCAAGAACGTGGTCCTGGCCTCCCCCGGGACCCTGCTGGCGGTGCTGAAGTCGGTGGCGTTCACGTGGCGGCAGGACGTGTTGACGGACAGCGCCCGGGAACTCTTCGAGCTCGCCCGGCAGCTCTACGACCGGATGGGCACGCTCGGCGAGAACGTCACCAAGCTGGGGTCCTCGCTGAAGACCTCGGTTGAGCGGTACAACTCCATGGTCGGGACCCTTGAGGCGCGCGTCCTGCCGACCGCGAGGAAACTCAACGCCCTGGAAGCCGCCGGACTGGCCACTCCCCCCGCCGTCGAAGTTACACCGCGGGCAGTCGCGGCCCCGGAACTTCAGTCCCGTGACGAGTCAGAAGAGTCCGCGGCCTAGGTGCCCTGCGCTTGGGTCTCAGCGCCCAGGACTGTCCAATGCCCAGGAGTGTCCAGTACCCAGGACGTCCAGTGCTTAGGAGTGTCCGGTGCCTAGGACTGTTCGGGGCGGGTGCCGCGGCCGCCGAGGGCGCGGGTGACGTCGCCGGCCTGCTTCAGGGTGGCCCGGAGCTCCTTCGGCAGGGAGAACAGGAGGTCTTCCTCGGCCGTGACGACTTCCTCGACCGATCCGTAGCCGTAGTCGGCGAGGAGCCGCAGCACATCCTTGACGAGGACTTCCGGGACAGAGGCCCCCGACGTCACACCCACCGTGGCGACGCCCTCGAACCACGTCTCGTCAACCTCGTTGGCGAAGTCGACCCGGTAGGAGGCCTTGGCGCCGTATTCCAGCGCCACCTCCACG
>NZ_CAKKMM010000453.1:0-3571 GCF_918698205.1 Microbacterium sp. Bi128
CTCGTGCACCTGATGAGAAGAGAGATGTTCCCCCATCCCCGTCGCGCTTCGCGCACACGCTCCGCGGTCGCCGCTGTGATCGCGCTCGCCCTGTCCGCCCTCGCTCTCGGCAACGCCTCCGGCGCGGTCGCCGCGACCGACGACGCCTCGACCTCGACGGATGTCTCGTCGACCGCGGCCACCGACACCACCACCCGGTCGAGCTTCCTTCTGCCGGTGCTCCCCGACACGCAGTTCTACTCCCGGTACAGCGCCTCGCAGTTCTACCCGAAGTACGGGACGAACCCCTTCGAGGTGCAGACGCAGTGGGTCGCCGACCACAAGAGTGATCTCAACATCCCCTTCGCGATGCACCTGGGCGACGTCGTCGACCAGCAGTGGGTGGGCGACCAGTGGACCGCGGCGGCGAAGGCGATGAGAACCCTCGAGGACGGTGGCGTGCCGTACTCGATCCTTCCCGGCAATCACGACGTGAATGATCAAGGCGCGCGTTCGTCGGAGTCGAACGCGGCGAACTACCTCGCGAACTTCGGCGCGACGACTCTGGCGAGGCAGGCCGGCGGAACCCTCCTGGGGACGTTCCAGAACGGGTACTCCTCGGCGTACATGTTCCAGGCGGAGGGACACGAGTGGGTCGTGATGTCCCTGGGGTGGAACGCGTCCGACGACACGTTCGCGTGGGCTCAGGGCATCCTGGACGCGCACCCCGGCGTCCCCGTGATCCTCTCCTCCCACGCGATCATCGGCATCGATCAGGACCAGGTCTCTCCGACCAGCTGGTGGTTCGGGGATCTGCTGTGGGAGAGGCTGATCCGCAAGAACGATCAGATCGTGGTGACGCTCAACGGCCACTTCCACGGGGCGACGCAGCGGACACTGATCAATGACTTCGGTCACCCGGTCTACGAGGTGCTCAGCGACTACCAGATGGCGGCGGACGGCGGCAACGGCATCATGACGTTGGTCGAGTTCGACATGACGAACAACCGCATCGACGTCAACACCGTTTCCCCCTGGGTGCCGAAGAAGCACGCGAACGCCCTCAGCTCCACCGACACTCCGGTGCTGAGCGGCCCGGGGAAGGAGTTCAGCCTTCCGCTCGACTTCGGTGCCCGGTTCGGATGGGGCGCTCCCAGCGCAGCGGAGGCGGACAACGGCGACCTCTCGGCGTTGGCCAAGGAGATCGTGTCCGCCGGATGGACCGGTCAGGGCGGGGACAAGCCACTCGTGCAGGCCGGGAACGCCTCCGACTACGTTCGCGTGGACGGCACCGTCGCGCACTGGCGATTCGGCGGCGTCGCGGAGGGTGATCTGTCCGACACGACCGAGATCCCCGATGTGGCCGGCGCGAGCCCGATGTACCGGAACCCGATCGAGGACACCGACGCGGACGACACCGCCGACGATGTCTCGATCACCCACTCCAACGTTCCCGTCTACGCGGCGGACAAGGGAGCGGTGTGCTTCACCGACGTGCACCGCAACGCGAGCGGCCCGGACAACCTCTCCTACATCACGACCGAATACGGTGCGCCGGCGACGTTCGCGCACCTGGACGCGTCCACCGGTTACACCCTGGAGACGTTCCTGCAGATGGACAGCAACTGGAGCGAAGCCGCGAACCGCTGGGGGGCCGCGATCACCCGGGGCGGTGCTCGGGAGTGGATCGGGATCAACGACTCCTCCGACCCCGGAGCCGGCGCCGCGTGGCTGGGCATCTCCAACCTCCGCGAGTACCAGTTCTCCGCGGCGGACACGACGTCGAAGAACTCCTACACCCTGTGGTCGGGGGAGATCATGCCCGGATCGTGGCACCATGTCGCGATCGTCAACGACCCGGGCACGGGCACCGTGATCATGTACGTCGACGGCGTGCCGGTCCTGCGCAACGCTTCGCAGGTGGGCGGGATGATGGCCGCGGACTTCATGCCCTGGATCATCGGCACCTCCACGTGGAACAGCGAGCCCGAGCACGGCTGGTACGGCTGCGTCGGCGAGACGCGGATCGTCGACCACGCGCTCACTCCGGAGCAGTTCCTCTCCCAGCGGCCGAACATCGACGCCGGCGGGTCGGGTTTCGCCCTGACCACCGACCTTTCCCAGGTGCGTCCGACGGACCTCTCGCTCTCGTCGTTCGACGGTACCGGGTTCGCCGATGCGACCGTGCGCGTCGTGGAGCAGGGCCGCACGATCGGGCAGACCGTTGTCGACGACAGCGGAAAGTGGCACGTCGCTCTCGACACCCCCGTCTCGGGCGTGGGTGTGCACTCGCTGAGCTTCGTCCAGTCGGTCGGCAGCCGCGAGGGGAAGGCGCTGGAGGCCAGCGTGACCTTGACCGCCGCCGCGCCCACCGTGACCGATCCCGCTGATCAGAACGCGCTGGTCGGAACGACCGCGACCTTCTCGGTGACCGCCGCGGGTTCGCCCGCCCCCACCATCCGGTGGGAGTCGTCGACGGATGGCTCGACGTGGGCGGACGTGGCCGGCGCCACCTCGTCGACGCTCGCCGTCCCCGATGCGTCGGTGTCGATGACCGGCACCCGCTACCGCGCCGTCGTCTCGAACGGCGTGGGGCCGGACGTGGTCTCCGCGCCGGCGACCCTCGTCGTCGTCGACCCGACTCCGTCGGAACCGGCCGGCTCCGACGGCGGCCGTGTCGCGATCACCGACCCCGCCTTCGGGGAGACCACCGTGAAGATCAGCGCGGGGAGCGGTCACCAGCAGCAGGTGCTGCAGGCCTGGGCGTGGTCCTCTCCGACCGATCTGGGTCACGTGACGACCGACGCGGCGGGCGATGCGATCGTCTCCGTGGGCTCCCTCAGCCCGGGTGAGCACACCCTGGCTCTGACCCTGCCGAATGATCCGACCGTCGTCGCCTGGGGCACGTTCGTGATCGCGGCCTACCCGGCGGAGCGGGATGCCACGGCGGAACTGCACACCACGGTGACCGCCAGTGACCTCTGGTCGCTCGACGCCGAGAAGTCTTCCGTGGACTTCGGCGCGGTGGAGCGCGGTCGCACCGCGACGGCGAACCTGGGGAAGGTCGCTGTCGTGGACGATCGCTCGACGTTGACGGGCTGGACCCTGACCGCCGTCGCCTCCCCGTTCCGGAGCGGCGCCGACACGGTTCCGGCGAGCGTTCTGGGGATCCACCCGATGCCGCTCACCGGATACGTTCCGGCGGCCGGCATCACAGTGGGTGGGAGCGGGGCGAGCTTCGCCTCCGGCTCGCCGGGCGTCTCCACCGGAGTCGGCGGCGCGCTCTTCGACGCGATGCTGGACTTCACCGCACCCCGCAACGCGCCGGTCGGCGTCTACCACTCGACGCTGACCCTCACGCTCGTCGCGAAGTAGAGCACGCGAGGAGCCCCCGTCGCCCGAGGGCGGTGGGGGCTCCTCGTTTCGCGTGCGCGGTCAGCCCGCGCGACGCGTATGCGGGTAGTGCGCGACGCGGCGGCGGCGGTGATGGCGTCCACCCACCCCGGGCTGTCGGGTTTGGGGCGCGTTTCTCCGTTTGGGGCGGCGAATACCGCGCCCCAAACGGAAGATCGCGCCCCAAACCCCGCCGACG
>NZ_CAKKMM010000454.1:0-3569 GCF_918698205.1 Microbacterium sp. Bi128
GACACTGCAACCCGGGCTGTGGGGCGTCGTCGCCACACCGTTCCAGGGCAGCACCCTGGATGTCGACACGGACAGCCTGGCCGGGCTCGTGAGCTACTACGAGTCGATCGGCGCCACGGGACTCACGGTCCTGGGCGTGTTCGGCGAGGCCGCGGCCCTGACGGCGGCCGAGCGCAGCCTGGTCCTGGAAGTGGTCATGGAGGAAACGCGCCTGCCCCTCGTGGTGGGAGTGACTTCCCTCTTCACCGGCACGGCCGTCGATGAAATCCGTTCCATCCAGGCCGCCACCGGGGACCGGCTGTCGGCCGTCATGGTCCAGGCCAACTCCGCCACCCCCGGTGTGGTCATCGCGCACCTGAACGCCATCCACCACTCCACCGGCGCCAACGTGGTGCTGCAGGACTACCCGCTGGCCAGCGGCGTCCACATCAGCACCGAGGCGCTCATTTCCGTGGTGCAGGCCTGCGGCTTCGTCACCGCGGTCAAGGCCGAGGCCCCGCCCACGTCCGTGGCGATCGGGCACCTCACCGCAGCCCTCGACGTCTCTGTCTTCGGCGGCCTCGGCGGCCAGGGGCTGCTGGACGAGCTCATGGCCGGCGCCGCGGGGGCGATGACCGGTTTCTCCTACCCGGAAGCGCTCATCGCCTGCGTGCAGGCCTGGCAGAAAGACGGCTACGAGGCCGCCCGCGATGCCCTGCTGCCCTACCTGCCGCTGATCAACTTCGAGCAGCAGGCGAAAATCGCGCTGGCGATCCGCAAGGAATGCCTGCACCAGCGCGGACTCATTGCCGACGCCGGCGTCCGGGCACCGGCCGCGGCGTTCCCAGAGGTTCTCCGGACCGGGCTGCGCACGCACCTGGCCGAGGCCGCCGAGGCCCTCGGCCAGAACCCGGCCGCCGTGCTGACCACGGCGGGGAGGAACTGATGGATTTCGGAATCAGCGGAAAGACCGCCTTTGTGGCCGCCTCGACCGGCGGCCTGGGCCTCGCCATCGCCCGGGCCCTCGCCGCCGAAGGCGTCCGGGTGGCCATCACCGGCCGGCGCGAAGTCCGCGCCAAGGAGATCGTGGCCGAACTGACGGACGCCTACGGACCGGGCGCCGTCGCCATCGAAGCGGACCTCAGCACCGCCGAAGGCGTGGCCGCAGCCGTCGAACAGACAGTCGCGGAACTCGGGCCCATCGACATCCTGGTCCTCAACGGTCCCGGGCCGAAGCCCGGCGCGGCCGCCACACTCGGCGCGGACGACATCGCCGCGGCGTTCGAACAACTCGTCAAACCGCACCACGCCCTGGTCTCGCACATCCTGCCGGGCATGCGGGAACGGCGCTGGGGCCGGATCCTGGCCGTCGGGTCGAGCGGCGTCGTGGCACCACTGCCGAACCTGGCCGTGTCCAACACCGGCCGCGCGGCACTGGCCGGCTACCTCAAGACCCTCGCCGCCGAGGTCGCGCTGGACGCCGTCACGGTCAACATGCTCCTTCCCGGACGCATCGCCACGGACCGGGTCGCGGAACTGGACCAGGCCGCCGCCAAACGGCGCGGCACCACGCCCGAGGAAATCCAGCTCGAATCCCGCAAGACCATTCCCGCCCGCCGCTACGGCGAACCCGAGGAATTCGGCGCCGCCGCGGCGTTCCTCTGCAGCGCCCCGGCCTCCTACATCACCGGCGTGGCACTGCGCTGCGACGGCGGCCTGATCCGCGGGCTCTAGCCACAGGCGCTGAACACTCAGCACACACCCTGCTCCGACTCTCACGAAGGAACACCATGACTTCCACCGACACAGACACCTCAACCGCAACAGCCCGGGACCTCCTCACCGCCCGGCACCTGATCAACGGCGAATGGCTCGGCGGGGCGGACACCGAGCGGATGAACCCGGCCCGCCCGGGCGAACTCGCCGCCCTCTCCCCCAGCGGCACCGCAGCCGACGTCGACGCCGCCATCACCGCCGCCGCCGCCGCGCAGCCGGCCTGGGCAGCACTGCCCGGCCCGTCCCGCGGCGCCATCCTGATGGCCGCCGGCAACCTGCTCCTGGAGCGCCAGACCGCCATCGCCGAGGACCTCGTCCGTGAAGAGGGCAAGACCCTCGCCGAGGCCAAGGGCGAGGTCAAGCGCGCCTCCGACGTGCTGCGTTTCTTCGGTTTCCTCGGCTGGGCCGCCACCGGCGAGGTGCTGCCCAGCGGCCTGCCGGACACCACCATCACCACCCGCCGCGAGGCTCTCGGCGTCGTCGGGCTCATCACGCCGTGGAACTTCCCCATCGCCATCCCTGCCTGGAAGTCCGCGCCGGCATTGATCAGCGGCAACGCCGTGGTCATCAAGCCGGCCGAGCTCACCCCGCTCTCCGCCACCCACCTGGCCCGCGCCCTGCAGGACGCCGGGCTGCCCGCCGGCGTGTTCAACGTGGTCCACGGCAAGGGCCGCGTGGTGGGCGACGCCCTGGCCCGCGATCCCCGCATCGCCGGGTTGTCCTTCACCGGCTCCACCAACGTCGGGCTGGGGCTGCAGGAGATCCTCAACGCCCGCCGCGCCCGGGTCCAGCTGGAAATGGGCGGCAAGAACGGCGTGCTGGTCCTGGACGACGCCGATCCCCGCAAGGCCGCCCAGGTGGTGGCGGCCGGCGCGTTCGGCCTCACCGGCCAGGCCTGCACCGCCACGTCCCGCGTCTACGTCACGCCCGGCATCCGCGAGGAATTCCTGGCGGCCCTCACCGAGGAAGCCGCGCAGTACACGGCCGGCGACGGCCTCGAGGCCGCAAGGATGGGCGCCGTGGTGAGCAGCCAGCAGTTCGAACAGAACCAGTCCGCGGTGCGCACCGCCGTCGAACGCGGCGCCACGCTGCTGCACGGCGAGTACGACGGCGGCACGGACGCCGGCTTCCTCTTCCCGGCCGCCATCCTCACGGACCTGCCCTTCGACGACGCCGCCGTGACCGAAGAGATCTTCGGACCCGTCGTGGCCGTCCTCGAGGTCCCGGACTACGAGGCCGGGCTCGCCGCGATCAACGACTCCCGCTACGGCCTGACCGCCGGGATCTGCACCGACTCCCTGGCGTTCTCCACGGACTTCGCCGCCCGCGCCCAGGCCGGCGTCATCAAGGTCAACCGTCCGACGGCGGGCCTGGACCTGAACGTGCCGTTCGGCGGCGTCAAGGACTCCTCCACCAACACGTTCCGCGAGCAGGGGAAGTCCGCACTGGACTTCTTCACGTGGGGCAAGACCGTCTACACGGGTGTGTAGCCAGCCATGACGTACGTGATCGCCCAGCCCTGTGTGGATGTCAAGGACAAGGCCTGCATCGACGAATGCCCGGTGGACTGCATCTATGAGGGTGAACGCTCGCTCTATATCCACCCGTCCGAATGCGTGGACTGCGGCGCCTGCGATCCCGTCTGCCCGGTCGAGGCGATCTACTACTCGGACGATGTCCCGGACGAGTGGGCCGACTACGTGCGCGCCAACGTGGAGTTCTTCGAGGAACTGGGGTCGCCGCAGGGCGCCTCAGCCCTCGGAAACCTGCACCGCGACCACCCGGTGGTGGCGCGTGCGCCTCTAGGCGCACGC
>NZ_CAKKMM010000455.1:0-3565 GCF_918698205.1 Microbacterium sp. Bi128
CCCCCGGCAACATCCCGCGTCCCCAGGCTCCGCGTCCCGGTGCCCCGCGTCCCGGTGCCCCGCGCCCCGGTGGCGCCGGTCGTCCCGGTGGCGGCGGTCGTCCCGGTGCTCCGTTCCAGCAGCGTCCCGGCGGCCCCGGTCGTCCCGGCGGTGCCGGTGGCGGGTTCCAGCGCCCCGGTGGCGGTGCTCCCGGTGGCGGTTTCGCCGGTCGTCCCGGTGGTGGCGGCGGCCGTGGCCGCGGTCCCGGCGGTGGCACCGCGGGTGCCTTCGGTAAGGGCGGCGGCAAGTCCAAGCAGCGTAAGTCGCGTCGGGCGAAGCGGCAGGAATTCGAGATGCGGTCGGCGCCGGTCGTCGGCGGCGTCAACGTCTCGAAGGGCAACGGCGAGATCATCCGCCTGCGCCGCGGTGCCTCCATCGCCGACTTCGCGGACAAGCTCGAGGCGCTGCGCGGCTACACCGTGCAGCCCGGCACGCTCGTGACCATCCTGTTCAACCTGGGCGAGATGGCCACCGCGACCGAGTCGCTCGACGAGGCCACCTTCGAGGTCCTCGGTGCCGAACTCGGTTACAAGATCCAGATGGTCTCGCCCGAGGACGAAGACAAAGAGCTCCTCGAGGGCTTCGGTCTCGACCTCGACGCCGAGTTGGAGGCCGAGAGCGAGGACGACCTCGAGATCCGTCCTCCCGTGGTCACCGTCATGGGCCACGTCGACCACGGTAAGACGCGACTGCTCGACGCCATCCGCCAGACGAACGTCGTGGCGGGCGAGGCCGGTGGCATCACGCAGCACATCGGTGCGTACCAGATCTGGACCGAGCACGAGGGCATCGAGCGCGCGATCACCTTCATCGACACCCCGGGTCACGAGGCGTTCACCGCCATGCGTGCCCGTGGTGCGCAGGTGACCGACATCGCGATCCTCGTGGTCGCCGCCGACGACGGCATCATGCCCCAGACGGTGGAGGCCCTGAACCACGCCCAGGCGGCCAATGTGCCGATCGTGGTCGCGGTCAACAAGGTCGACAAGCCGGATGCCAACCCCGCCAAGGTGCGCCAGCAGCTCACCGAGTACGGTCTGGTCGCCGAGGAGTACGGCGGCGACGTCATGTTCGTCGACGTCTCGGCCCGCCAGGGCACGAACATCCAGGAGCTCCTGGACGCCGTGCTGCTGACGGCCGACGCCGGTCTCGACCTGACGGCCAACCCGAACAAGGCTGCCCGCGGTGTCGCGATCGAAGCGAAGCTCGACAAGGGTCGCGGTTCGGTCGCCACGGTGCTGATCCAGTCGGGCACGCTCCGCGTCGGCGATGCGATCGTGGCCGGCACGGCCTACGGCCGCGTCCGCGCGATGATGGACGAGAACGGTGACGCGGTCGACGAGGCCTACCCCTCGCGCCCCGTCCAGGTCCAGGGCCTCAACTCGGTCCCGCGTGCCGGCGACGTCCTCATCGTCACCGAGGAAGACCGCACCGCGCGCCAGATCGCCGAGAAGCGCGAAGCCGCCGAGCGCAACGCCCAGCTGGCCAAGGCCCGCAAGCGCATCTCGCTCGAGGACTTCACCCGTGCTCTCGAAGAGGGCAAGGTCGAGTCGCTCAACCTCATCATCAAGGGTGACGTGTCGGGTGCCGTCGAGGCGCTCGAGGAGTCGCTGCTCAAGATCGAGGTCGACGACAGCGTCCAGCTGCGCATCATCCACCGCGGTGTGGGTGCGATCACCGAGTCGGACATCAACCTGGCCACGATCGACAACGCGATCGTGATCGGCTTCAACGTCCGCCCCGACACCAAGGCGCGCGAGCGTGCCGCCCGCGAGGGTGTGGACGTCCGGTTCTACTCGGTCATCTACAACGCGATCGACGACGTCGAGCAGTCGCTCAAGGGCCTGCTCAAGCCGGAGTTCGAAGAGGTCCAGTCGGGTGTCGCCGAGATCCGCGAGGTGTTCCGCTCCTCGAAGTTCGGCAACATCGCCGGTGTCATCGTGCGGTCGGGAACGATCACGCGCAACGCCAAGGCCCGCGTCATCCGCGACGGTGTCGTGCTGGCCGACGGCCTGGCTATCGAGTCGCTGCGCCGCTTCAAGGACGACGTCACCGAGGTCCGCACGGACTTCGAGGCGGGTATCGGCCTGGGCAAGTTCAACGACATCCAGATCGGCGACGAGATCGAGACCACCGAAATGGTCGAGAAGCCTCGAGGCTGATCCGTCGAGCGGGGGTCGCGTCTTCGGGCGCGGCCCCCGCTCCGTCTTCCGGAGAAAGGGAACGAAAGTGGCAGGGGAACGACAGGCCCGAGTGGCCGACCGCATCCGCGTGGTTCTCGCGGAGCGTCTCGAGAAGGGGCTGCGCGACCCGCGGCTCGGTTTCGTGACGATCACCGACGTGCGCGTCACGGGTGATCTGCAGCACGCGTCGGTGTTCTACACCGTCATGGGCGACGAGGCGCACCGCGCCGACACCGCCGCCGCGCTGAAGTCCGCGACCGGCATGCTGCGCAGCGAGGTGGGCAAGAACCTCAACACGCGGCTCACGCCGTCGCTGGAGTTCATCCTCGACGCCATCCCCGAGAACGCCGATCACATCTCGGCGCTGCTGCGCGAAGCGCGCGAGCGCGACGAGTCGGTGGCCGGTCTCGCCGCGGGCGCCGCATACGCCGGCGAGGCGGACCCGTACGTCAAACCGCGCGAGTTCGACGAGGACGACGCCGATGAGGACGAGGACGACACTGACGACACCGACGAGGTGGGCGCGCGCGCCTGACGTTCGCGATCGATACGGCCGGATGCCACCCCTCGGGGAGGCATCCGGCCGTTCTTCTCCCCGCGAGGGTCAGGGGTGCGCCGGTCTCCGTCGCGCGGGGGAGGCGTCGGCATCCGGTCCTTCCTAGGGTCGAGGTATGCATGGTTCGTCTCGCCTCGACTGGCCCGCCGTCCTCGTCTTCGCCGTGACCTCGGTCGCGCTGTCGTGGCTGATCGCCCTGCCCGTGTGGCTGCGCGGCCAAGGCCTGGCCGACCCGTTCCTCGGTCTCACCGCCGCGGCGATGATGGTCACCCCGGGACTCGGCGTGCTGGCGGCGCTGGCGGTCCAGCGTCGGACCCTCGGTCGCCGCGGGGCACGGGCGGTGTTGCGCGAACTCGGCATGTGGCCGCTGCGGCCGGCCGCGCGAACGGTGTGGACGTGCGTGGCGGTCATCTTCGCCGCGCCGATCCTCGTGGCCGTCGGACTCGCTGTCGTCGGGGTGTTCGGGGTCGCGAGCTTCGACGTCGTGACCTTCTCGGGATTCCGCCAGCTGCTGGAGGCCTCGGTCCCCGCGGGCACGCCGCTGCCGCCGGTAGAAATGCTCGTCGGCATGCAGCTCGCGATGATCCCGGTGGGCGCGGTCATCAACGCCCCGTTCGCGTTCGGTGAGGAGCTCGGCTGGCGCGGGTTCCTGCTCCCCGCGCTGCGCCCCCTCGGCGTCTGGCCGGCGCTGCTGATCTCGGGCGCGTTCTGGGGGTTCTGGCACAGCCCGCTGATCCTGCTCGGCTACAACTTCCTGGAGCCGAACGTGCTCGGGGTGGTGCTGATG